>JAICPV010000029.1 GCA_025929655.1 Pyrinomonadaceae bacterium | reverse complement strand
TCACAAGCATGAAGGGCAATTATGTAATTTTGTTCATTGTGCTGGCGGGTGCGCTGGGCGTTTGCTCTTTTGCTTTTCCCGAGGGCGTCGGGGCAATCGTAATGATCGCGGTTCTTTCCATGATCGCGGTTCCCGCGATTCTAAAGAACTCGAACGATCCAAAGTTCATATCGCGTCTTTTTTTTACCGGCCTGATAGTAAGGATCCTATTCGGTACTTTTGTTTTTATTACCGATACCAGCGGGTTTTTTGGCGGTGACGCCATCACATACCACTTTCGGGCGGGAGCGATTGTTGATTACTGGCGGGGGCTCGACCTCGTCGCATCGCCCGAGATAATTCGGTGGACCGCGACGAGCGGTTCGGGATGGGGGATGCATTATTTGGTTGCCTCGATCTATTTCGTTGTAGGTAAGAACCTTTTGGCGGCTCAGGCTTTTTGCTGGGTCTTTGGAGCACTGATCGGGCCGGCCGTCTATATCTGCGCGTTCAAGATGTACAAGAATTCGCAAGTTGCAAAACTAGCGGGAATATTGACCGCATTTTTCCCGGCCTTTGTTATCTGGTCCTCGCAGCTTATGAAAGACGGGCTCGTCATATTCCTGCTGGTTATAGTCATTATAGCTGTCTTGCAGCTTCAGGAAAAATTCAGTTTGGCGGGCGTCGCGGTCCTCGTTCTGGCGATGTTCGGAATTCTGTCGCTGCGGTTCTACATCTTCTACATGGTCGGGATCGCGGCGGTTGGGAGCTTCGTGGTCGGTCTAAGCAACAGCCCGGCGGCCGTACTGCGTCGAACGGCAGTGCTTTTGATCGTTGGTCTCGGATTGACGTATCTGGGAGTATTACGAACGGCGTCCACCGAATTCGAGCAGTTCGGCAGCCTCGAACGCATACAGAGGAGCCGTGCAGATCTTGCGCGGTCGGGAGAATCCGGATTCGGCGAGGACCTTGATGTTTCAACAGCAGAAGGTGCATTGACGGCGTTGCCGATCGGTTTCGCATATTTGATGTTCGCTCCGTTTCCCTGGCAGGCCGCGAACGTGCGCCAGGCAGTAACCCTCCCGGAAGTGCTGCTTTGGTGGGCGATGCTGCCGCTCATGATCATCGGCATCGTTTACACGATCCGGCACAGATTGAGGGAGGCATTCCCGGCCCTTTTCTTCAGTCTGATGCTCACATTGGCTTATTCGCTTTTTCAGGGAAACGTCGGCACGGCGTACCGACAGCGCACTCAGATCCAGGTTTTCCTCTTTATTTTCATCGCGGTCGGCTGGGTCCTCCGAAAGGAGGCAAGAGAAAATAAAGAGGTTGTCGCACATGCGAGGCGGCATCAAATGCATTCGCCAACGGCCCGGGTGTAACTATTTTTATGTGCGGTATTGCGGGTTTTGTAAACAATTCGAATGAGAAAGCAGATCGCAGCATTCTCGAACGTATGAACCGCGCAATCGTACATCGCGGTCCCGACGAGGACGGGTATTATCTTAAAGACAATGTCGCAATGGCGATGCGCCGGCTGGCGATCATCGATCTGGCCGGCGGTCAGCAGCCGATCCCGAACGAAGACAGGACGAAATGGATCGTCTATAACGGAGAGGTGTACAACTATCAAGAGCTGCGTGAAGGCCTTTTCGCGCGCGGCCACAAGCTCGATACCAATTCTGACACCGAAGCCGTGGTTCATCTTTACGACGAATACGGAGCCGATTGTCTCAGGCATTTACGCGGAATGTTCGCGTTCGCGATCTGGGACGAGACGGAAAGCTCGCTTTTTCTCGCCCGTGACCGCGTAGGAAAAAAACCGCTGCTCTACTCCTTGCTTCCCGACGGCGGCATCGTTTTCGGCTCGGAGTTCACAGCACTTCTTGAACACCCCGGCGTTTCGCGCGAGGTCGATCACGACGCGATCGACTCTTATATTTCCTATCTTTGCGTGCCCGCGCCGATGACGGCGTTCAAACAAATTCGCAAACTTGAACCCGGGCACTGGCTTCGTTGGAAGGATGGAAAGATCGAAACGAAGCGCTACTGGCTGCCCGATTTCACAAAAAAAATAAAGATCGGCGAGCAGGAAGCGATCGAGGAGACGACCCGGATCCTTCGCGAATCGACCCGCCTGCGGATGATCTCCGAGGTGCCGCTCGGTGCCTTTCTTTCCGGCGGCGTTGATTCTTCTGCGGTTGTCGCGTTAATGGCCCAGGAAAGCTCACGGCCTGTGAAGACGTTCTCGATCGGATTCGAAGAGCAGGACTACAGCGAGCTCAAATATGCCAAGCGAGTTGCAGAGCATGTCGGGGCGGAATACAACGAGTTCATTGTCAAACCCAACGCTGTCGAGGTCCTGCCGACGCTCGTCGAGCATTACGGAGAGCCCTTTGCGGACCCGTCGGCCATCCCGACGTACTATGTTTCCCGCGAAACGCGTCGCTATGTGACCGTAGCACTGAACGGCGACGGCGGCGACGAATCCTTTGTCGGGTACGAACGGCACGTCGCGATGCGCTATGCAAATGCATACAGGAGCTTGCCGTCGTCTCTACGCCGTGGCTTGATCGAACCTGTGATCGGTGCCATGCCGACACCGGTGAATTTTCGCAATCGGCTCACACGAGTACAAAGATTTTTGAAGTCGGCGTCACGCGAAAGCGATGACCGTTATTTTCGCTGGCTTAGCTCCTTTGACCCGGAGGCAAAATCGGAGCTCTACACTGAAGAGTTCAAACGGCTGAGCGGCGGCAATCGGCCCGCGCAGTTACTGTCACCGTTTTTCGAGAATGTAAATGGTAGCGGCTCGATCGACGCATCGTTGATGGCCGATTTGATGCATTACCTGCCGAACGATCTATTGGTCAAGGTCGATATCGCGAGCATGGCGAATTCACTGGAAGCGAGATCCCCGTTCCTCGATCACAACATGATCGAGTTCGCCGCATCCCTGCCGGAAAACATCAAGCAGAAAGGGGTCGGCACGAAATCCCTTCTCAAGAAGGTGGCGGCCAATCTTGTTCCTAAAGACGTTATATACCGCCAGAAGATGGGATTTGCGGTTCCGATCCGTTATTGGCTCGGGAAAGAGCTGCAGACATTTACAAAGGATATACTGCTGTCGGATGTCGCGGATAGCCGCCGACTTTTCCGCAAGCCGATCGTTTCGAGGTTGATCGAAGAGCAGCAGGCGGGGACGCACGACAATTCCTGGAAGATCTGGACCCTGCTGATGCTCGAGCTCTGGTTTCGACGCTTCATTGATAAATAATGCGGGCCGTCGTACTGACAAATCAGCAGAGCAATCAAAATGCGCTCGTTTCGAAGCTGGCTCGGCACGTCCAGATCGTGGCCGTGGTGCATTCGCGAAATATCCCCAAAAAGAAGCCGACGATTTGGAAACGATTTGGGGCGTTTCGAGGAAAAGTCGCAGTACGGGCTTGGGGAGGCCGGCTGTTGGATGCCTGGAAGGATATGCTTCGCCGTTACGAAGCAGGATACGAACCGTTCCGAGCAGCTCCGGTGCTTGAGGTCGACAATGTGAACGATGAAAGAACGTTCGAAATGATCGACGAGGCACGGCCTGAACTCGTTATTGTTTCAGGAACCAACATCGTGGGCCGGAAATTGATCTCGCATTCGCAAAAATATGGGTCGATCCTGAATCTGCACACGGGCATTTCACCATATGTTAAAGGCGGCCCTAACTGTACAAACTGGTGCCTGGCCAAAGGGTGGTTTCATCTTATCGGAAACACGGTTATGTGGCTCGATGCGGGTGTAGACTCCGGCGAACTGATCGCGACCGAACGGACGCCGCTGGACGGTTCGGAATCGCTCGCCGACCTGCATTGGAAAGTGATGGAGCACGCACATGACATGTATGTCCACACAGCGGCACGCCTCAAGGGTGGAGCCTCAGTGCCGAGAGTGCCGCAATACGAAGTTGCGGAGGGTATCGAATTCAGATCCGCGGACTGGACTGGAATGAAGATGAAGCTCGCTGTCAGGAACTTTGACAGAGGTTATCGCCGGTATTTTGAAAACGTTTCCCAATACGCGGACGCGGAAGCGGTAAAGCTATTTCCATTGGATCGTGGTTAGAAGCTCCCTCAAGAATTGTTACTTCTTCGCAAAGGTGCTTTTCGGCGTCGACCGCTGGCGGCGCGACGAGCTCGTTCGGAGCAGCAAGGCAGCGGTATTGAACATGCATCGCGTTTCGCCGGATCTAAGTCCTTATTGGCCGCCGATGCATCCGGCTTTGTTCGAGCGCCTTTTGCGATACCTGGATAAATATTTCGAAGTTCGAAATATCAACGAACTTTCAGAAAAACAAGGTTCGCGTCCGGTCGCGGTACTTTCTTTCGACGACGGATACTACGATTTTATCGAGTACGCTCTACCGTTGTTGAAGAAATACGTTATGCGTTCGAACATGAATGTTATTCCTCAATGTGTCAAAACAGGGCTCCCCATATGGAACGTGCGGCTTTACGACTTTCTCGCAAGTTCATCGGTCGAAGAAGTGAAGAAGATCGAGATACCTGGTTTCCAGTTCAAGCTGACCGGCAACGGCATGCGGGACAAACTTGGGTTCGGCATGGCCCTAAGCAAGTTTCTTAAGACGCGCGCGCGCGCGGAGAGACTCGAGCTTTTCCAGCCGATCGAAGAATTGATGAACGGCAAAAGATTTGCGTCCACGCGGATGATGACGACGGGCGAAGTCCGTCAGATCACCGAGTACGTAGATCTGGGTGCCCATTCTTTCTCGCACGAATCGATGGAATTCGAGGACGATGATTATTTCGAGAATGATGTTGAGAAATGTTCAGAGTTCTTTCGATCAGACCTCGATCTGCCGATGGACATTTACGCGTTCCCTAACGGCAGCTACCGTCCGGAACAGATCGAGCACCTGCGGCGAAAAGGCGTGTCCAAAGTGCTTTTGGTGGGTGAAACGCTTGCGAACATGGATTCGAACGTTATCCCTCGCATAACCATGTACGGAGATTCGGATTCGGAAATGCGGATGCGCTCAGTTGGCGCGGCATAAGAATATAATTCGGGTTCGCTCCGGACCAAAGAATGTAATTTTCGATCCGCGGCACTCATTTACTAAACTAAAACTTTTATGAAAGGCGTAATATTGGCCGGCGGGCTGGGTTCGAGGCTCTTCCCGCTTACGAAGATCACCAACAAGCATCTACTGCCGGTTTACGACCGGCCGATGATCTTTTACCCGCTGCAAACGCTTATAAATGCGGGGATCGACGACATAATGATCGTCACTGGGGGCAGTGCGGCGGGCGAATTTCTTCGGCTGCTTGGCAACGGAAAGGAGTTTGGGCTAAAACACTTGAATTACACTTATCAGGAGGGCGAAGGCGGTATCGCCGACGCGCTTCGTCTGGTGGAGCACTTCGCCGACGATCAGCCCATTTGTGTCGTGCTGGGAGACAACCTGATAGAGAGAAACATCCGATCCGCCGCGGACGACTACAAGCGCCAAGGCAAAGGGGCGAAGATCCTGCTGAAGAAGGTTCCGGATCCGGAGCGTTTCGGCGTTCCCGTGCTGGAGGGTTCGCGGGTTCTCGAGATCGAGGAGAAACCGAAGACGCCCAAATCGGAATTTGCGGTCATCGGCGTTTACTTTTACGACCACACGGTTTTCGATGTGATCAGGACGCTGAAACCGTCCGGCCGAGGGGAGCTGGAGATAACCGACGTCAATAACCATTATATCGGGAAGGGCACGATGACCTGGGGCGAGTTGGAGGGCTGGTGGACAGACGCCGGGACCTTCGAAAGCCTTTTGCGTGCTTCGAATATGGTGGCCGAGACGGGGGCAAACAAGATATGAATTCTGCCGCCATTACTACTTTTATACCCGGAGAGATCGAGGGGGTCGTCGTTTACGGACTTAAGAAGTTCAGTGACGATCGCGGCTGGCTTTGCGAATTATTCCGGCATGATGAGCTGGATCGGGAGTTTCACCCGGCAATGGCCTACATTTCGTTCACCAATCCTGGTGTCACACGCGGCCCGCATGAGCATGTCGGCCAGGCGGACCTGTTTTGTTTTCTCGGGCCATCCGATTTTCATCTTCGGATGTGGGACAACCGGCCGGGATCTTCGACTTTTCGTCGCGTTATGGACATACGGGCCGGCGTCAGCGATCCAAAAGCGATCGTTGTTCCGAAAGGGATCGTGCACGCGTACCAAAATTACGGCGAAGTCGATGGTATGGTAGTAAACTGTCCGAACCGCCTTTATATGGGAGAAAATAGGTCCGAGCCGGTCGATGAGATCAGGCATGAGGACGACCCTGATACCTTGTTTTTAATGGACTGAAAGGGAATGAGAATTCTCCGAATAATTGCGCGACTTAATGTCGGCGGCCCCGCGCGGCACGTCGTGCTGCAAACGCGCGACCTTCAAGACGAAGAGTATCAGTCGTGGCTGATCGCCGGCAGCGTGCCCGATGGCGAGGAGGGGATGAATTATCTCGCAGAAGAAAGCGGGGTCTGTCCTATCTACATTCCCGAGATGAGCCGGGAGCTCTCGTTGAAGGACCTGGTTTCTCTGATCAAGATCTATCGCGAGATCAAAAGAATAAAGCCCGACATACTGCACACCCACACCGCAAAAGCCGGAGCCGTCGGCCGATTAGCGGGTTTTGTTTACAAATGGTTTACGCCCGCGGCGCTTCTCGGGAAGCCGAGGGAGATAAAGTTTGTCCATACGTTCCATGGGCATGTTTTTCACAGCTATTACGGACCGGCGAGGACCCGTTTTTTCATCCTGATCGAACGGCTGCTTGCACGCATGGCCACACACAAGATCGTGGTCATCTCCGAACAGCAGTTCGATGAGATCCATAACGTATACAAGATCGGACGGAAGGAACAGTTCGAGGTTATTCCCCTGGGAATCGATATGGAACCGTTCGAGGCTCCTAGTGCTTCCCACAATCAGCTGCGAGCGGAAGTGGGAGCCGGCGAAACGGATTTTCTCGTCGGTTTCGTAGGTAGGCTGACCGAGATAAAGAACGTCCCTCTGTTGCTTAACGCGGCAAAGGAATTGGGCACAAGCGGCGGCGTCGGACATAATCTAAAGTTCCTGATCGTCGGTGAGGGCCACCTTCGCGAATCACTCGAGGAAAAAGCGAAGGACATGGGGCTGCGCGAGAGCGTTGCCTTCCTGGGCAATCGGACCGACACGGAAAACATATACGCCGGTCTGGATGCGGTGGCCTTAACATCGCTGAACGAAGGGACACCGTTGTCGCTGATAGAAGCGATGGCGAGTGGAAAGGCGGTGATCTCCACGGAGGTAGGCGGCGTCGTCGACTTGCTCGGCACGAAACGGCGTGAGGAAAACGGCTTCACGGTTTGCGAACGAGGCATTAGCACGGCATCTAACTCGGTCGCTGGTTTCGTCAACGGCCTCCGTCACCTCGTCGAGAATGACGATCTGCGTAAAGAGATCGCCGGAAATGCCAAAACCTTTGCATTGTCCACGTTCTCGAAGGAACGGCTTGTAGGCGACACCAAGCATCTTTATAGTAAACTTGTCCGCAACTAGGTTTTTAATCTGATCCGCACTGCGCCATATCCATTGTTCTAATGGAACAAATAAAGGCAAGCACTTTCATATTCGGTTTCGCTGCTATTGCGGTGTCGGCTCTCCTGACATTCGCGGTGCGGGAGGCGGCCGGAAAGCTCGGGCTGGTAGCCAAGCCGAAATCCGATCGCTGGCACAAGCGACCGACCGCGATGTTCGGAGGCGTTGCGATATTTTTGGCCACGGCGATCTTCTACGCCGCGGCCGTGCCGAAGAGTTACGAGTCGCTGGTGATCTTTTCGGGCAGCACCTTTCTTTTCCTTGTCGGGCTGGTCGACGATCTGATCAACATCAAGCCGTATCAGAAGCTGATCGGCCAGCTTTTCGGAGCGGCTATCATCGTCGGCTTCGGATTAAAGCTGCCGTTGACCGGCCTCGAGCTTGTAGATATCGGCATAACGGTGTTTTGGCTGGTCGGAGTGACCAACGCGGTCAATCTGCTTGACAACATGGACGGACTTGCCGCCGGCATTGCCGCGATCGCGGCCGGTGCGCTCGCTTTCGGATTTGCCGCGAACGGCCAGTATGCGGAGTTCGTCCTCGTAAGTATTTTCATCGGCACGCTCCTCGGTTTTCTGATCTTTAACTTTAACCCCGCGTCGATCTTCATGGGCGACTGCGGCTCGATGTTCATCGGCTTTTTACTCGCCAGTTCAGTGATGCTCGGGCAGGCCGGTGGAAGATCCAGGAGCATTTTGACCATCATTGCCGTTCCGGTCCTGATACTTTTCGTTCCGATCTTTGATACAACCTTCGTAACGATCATTCGGAAGCTCTGGGGCCGTAAAGCTTCGGAAGGCGGCCGCGATCATACGTCGCACCGTCTGGTCGCGTTGGGGCTCTCGGAACGCTCTGCGGTGTTGATGATCTACGGATTCGCGGCAGCGGCCGGTGCTTTGGCGTTGGTAGTCGGGCGGCTGGAGACGACGCAAAGTTTTGCGTTGATCGCGGTCTTTACGATCGTTCTCTCGCTCATCGGTGTGTTTTTGTCCAAAGTTAAGGTGTACGATCAGCGGCAGGAAGAGCTTGCCAGCCAAAACAACGCCGTCTTTGCCTTCCTGATCGACATTTCATACAAACGCCGAATCTTCGAGGTGATTCTTGACGTTCTGCTGATCACGCTTTCGTATTACGCTGCATATGTACTGGTGACGGGGCCACTTGACGAGCGTGCTAATTGGGAACTGTTTCGAAACACACTTCCCCTGCTCATCGTCATAAAGCTTTTCGCATTCCTCGTATCCGGCGTTTACCGGGGCATCTGGCGGTACACGAGCGTTTCGGATCTGATCACTTTCGCAAAAGGTGTTGTTTCCGGCTCGATGCTCAGCGTGTTGGCGATCCTTTTGTTATATCGTTTCCAGAATTTTTCCCGAGCGGTTTTTATTCTCGACGGTTTTATTCTGTTGTTCGCGGTCGTGGGCAGCCGAATCGCATTTCGAGTATTCCGGGAGATCCTGCCGATCCCCTTTCCGACCGAGGGCCGACGGGTGCTTATTTATGGCGCCGGCGACGGCGGTGAAATGGTGTTACGTGAGCTGCGGAACAATTCGGATTGGATGTACCAGCCCATCGGTTTTATCGACGACGACCCGCTCAAGAAAGGCAAGATGATCAATGGCCTGCAGGTATATGACGCGAACGGTTCCCTATCGGACCTCTGCCGCGATAAGGAAATAAGCGAGATACTTGTTTCGTCGCGGAAGATATCGCGTGAACGATTGGCCGAGCTGCGCGAGCTTTGCCGAGGGTCCAACATCTCGCTTATGAGCGCGCAGATCAAGATCGAATCGCTCGATTTCGAGTAATATCGGAAACCAGAATCGATGACGGTGAAAGCGATCAGTTTCGACTCGTTAACCGCACGCCTGGCAATTGCCACGGTAGCGTGCATGATCGTATTTTTATCTATATTCGCCTTTATTTGGGGATTTGCGAGCGCCGCGTCTTCCAACGCGGAGTTCAAAGAGGTCGGCGATCTGCTTGCGGATCTGTCCCCGGCAGACCCGCAAACGCATTTCACCGCTGCTTCGCTGCACGAAAGGGCTCTCGAAGCTGGGGACTTCGAGACGGCTTTGCGGGAATACGAGATCGCGGCCGCTCTCGCTCCTCACAACTATCTCTTATGGCTCCGCCTGGCGGCCGCGCGAGGACGGGCCGGTGACACGACCGGCGCGGAAGCCGCCCTGAAGCAGGCTAAGTTTCTGGCCCCGAACTACTCGAGGGTCCAATGGGCACTCGGAAATTTTCTCCTTCGCGAGGGCCGCGACGATGAAGCTTATATCGAACTAAGAAAAGCCGTGGCCGGCGATCCGAGTCTTGCACCGCTGGCCGCAGCTACCGCGCTCCAGATGTCCGACGGCGATGCCGCTGGCGTTAGCGCCAAGTTTCAGGATTCTCCGCCCATCAACGTCGCACTCGCGATCCAGCTTGCCGGACAGAAACGCTTCGACGAGGCGCTCGATCTTTGGAACAGGACGGACACCGTCGACGAGCGATACCGCGATTCGGCGAAACAATTTCGCGGTCAATTGATCGAGAATAAGAGATTCGTCGCCGCGGTATCTATGAAAGGAACTGTCGAAAGTGATGCGGGAAGTGTATTTGGAAGCATAACGAATGGCGGTTTCGAGCAGCCCGTCAAAACAGAAGGAGCGGACGTTTTCGAATGGAAGGTATCGCGCGGAACCTACCCGCAAATCGGCGTTACCAACACGCAGAAATTCTCCGGGAATTTTAGTCTGGTCGTCTTGATGAACGGACAGGACACCAGGGAATTTCGCGGTCCCTCCCAGCTGATAGCGGTGCGGCCCGGGGCCGCGTACGAACTGGTGGTCCCGTACCGCAGCGACTCGAAGTCGGCAGCTTCCTTTCATTGGGAAGTAGTTTCCGCCGTCGACGGGCGCAGACTGGCGCTCTCGCCGCCTCTGGAAATTACCGAACAATGGTTGAAGGCCGTCACGACCTTTGTGGTGCCGCCGGATGCCGAAGGCATCGAGATCAGATTTGTCCGCGGCGAATGTTCCGGGGCAAAATGTGCGGCAACAGGCAGCTTTTGGTTCGACGATCTTACGTTGAACGCAAGATCATAACGTGATCCGAGCGAAGGAAAAGGTCAATTCGGGATTGACGGTCTATGATGTCCGCAACGAAGGATCGTCGTCGCGGCTTTCGACCGTACTTTTCGTTTTCCTGATCGCCGTCCCCGCTGCCGCGACCCTTTTGTTTGGCGGTGTTGACACGATCTCGGGCGGATTGCTCGCGATCGCTACGGCGGTAATTTTTTGTATTTGGATCGTGGAAAACTGGAAGGCCGGAGAATTTCGATTCAGCTCGAACCTTCTTCAGTTGCCGATCGCGGGTTTGATCTTTCTCGGCGCCATCCAAATCCTTCCGCTCGGCGATCCGGTCCTTTCCGGGGGCGCGCTTAGCATTGAGCCCTCGAGAGCGCTCAGTCTCGACCCGTTCGCAACGAGGCTTTTTGTAGTCCGTTTGATCGGATACCTGATATTTTTCGGGGCGGCCCTGGTTTATATCGACTCGCTGAAGCGTGCCGGAAAGCTAACTTCGGCGATCGTCATATTCGGATCGCTGCTCGCCT
>JAICPV010000324.1 GCA_025929655.1 Pyrinomonadaceae bacterium | reverse complement strand
GGTGGTGCTGCTGATCGACGTGGCACATGTTTGGTCGACGAGTTTTCGAGTTTATTTCGATAGTGCGGAGTTCAAAAGAAGGTCCTGGCTTTATATTCTCGTGCCGGTTCTCGGTTACTCGGTCGGCGTCGCTCTTTACAGCGAAGGGGAACTGACGTTCTGGCGAGCGCTTGCGATTGTTGCCGTATTTCATTTCGTGCGGCAGCAATATGGCTGGGTCGCGCTTTATCGTCGCAAGCTCGGTGAAACCGAGCCTTGGACTTGGTGGGTCGATGCAGCCGCCGTTTATTTGGCGACGATCTATCCGCTTGCATTCTGGATGACATCGCTGCCGCGAAACTTCAATTGGTTTGTCTCGAATGATTTTATCAAGCTCCCGGAATTTGTAGAGATTGTTCTTTTTCCGCTTTATGTTTGCGCGTTGAGCGCATACGTCGCGAAATCGATCTATTTATACAAAACGAGAAACTTTCTAAATCCAGGCAAAGACATCGTCGTCGCGACAACCGCTGTCTGCTGGTACGTCGGGATCGTCGCCTTCAATTCCGATTACGCATTCACCGTAACGAATGTGATCATCCACGGCGTGCCTTATTTCTCGTTGATCTATTTCTATGCGAAGTTTCGTCGCGAGACCTCCGGACGAGTTTATCGAACGCTTTCGCAAAACTGGATCATCTTCGTCGCCTCGCTTTGGGCGCTCGCATACGTCGAAGAGCTTTTCTGGAGCCGCGCCGTTTGGCATGAGAGGCAGTGGATGTTCGGCCCGGATTGGGAAATAAGTACGTGGAAGACGTGGTTCGTACCGCTTCTGGCCGTGCCGCAGCTTACGCATTATGTTCTGGATGGTTTTATTTGGCGGCGAAAAAACAATCCTGACTTTCGGCTTTTCTAGATAATTGCAAGGCGGATCATTCGAGTGGTTAAATTCAAACTGATGGCCCGGTTTTTTCTGACATTCTTGGTCTTTTGCCTTTCGCTTGCCGGCTGCCGAAGCGAGGGCTCAGGCGGTTTCGAAATTTTGGGCCCGACGGACGAAACGGGCGAGGCTGCAAAGCTTGTTCTGGAAGCGAATTCCGATCTTAAAAAGATAAAGGTCCTCTACGAAGAAAACGAAGGAAAACGTCAGGAATTGAAAAACGCGCTCGAGTCGAATGATCCCGAGGAAGTAAAGAAGATCTCCGACGACGTCGTACAGCTCATCAATGAAGGATTCGATTCCGGCAAGTCCGCAGTTGAAAAGATTCAGCAAGCCGGGGATATGAAGATCAATGATGATTACAAGGAGTACTTGCGATTAAAAGAGTCGGCCCTCTTGGAGCAAATGAAAGCGTTCGAAGAATATCGGCAGGCCGCACGGTCGCTGCGTCAGAATTACGATCCGAAGAATATGGCGCTTCGCGACAAGGTAAAAGCCGATTTCACAACGCGAAGCGAGAATTACCAAAAGATAATGGAGAAAGCCCGCGATTACAGCAACCAAGCGAACGAACTTTACAAGGAAACGCTAAAGAAACAAAAAGAACAATAAAAAAGGCGGACACGATCACCCGCCTTGATTCCAGTTTAAAACAGCCTCTAGATCACCCGGCCCGGTATCAGCAGTTGGTTAAGCACCATAGGCTGGCCAACTTTACCAGGTCGCAACAAGTTGAATGTCCCCGGTGTCTTCGGAACGTCGGGACCTTCGAAATTGAAGTTGAAATTATGTTTCGCCTCTTCGGGCGTCACTTTGAACGTCTGACGGCTGCCGTTTCTAACGACAGTCAGGGAAACGTCGCCTTCCTTCTTTTCACTCATCGTTCGGATAACGTCGCCGTCACCTTTGACAGCCTTCCCATCAAACTCCACGATAATGTCGCCGGCCTTCAGTCCGGCCTTTGCCGCAGGTGAATTCTCGCGTACCTCACTGATCATTGCTCCGCCGCTTACGCCAAAGCTATCCGCCATTTGCTTCGTCATCCCGATCAGCGAAACGCCGATCTGTCGACTTGAACCAAAGCGCCATTTAAAGTTTTCCTCGAAATTTGGCATGTCCGGTAGATCCGGAATGTCGATATGCGGCATCACGTCGATCTTGGGCATGATCGGCATTCTCGGCAACTGCTGCATATTGGGAAAATCATGCGGAAAGTTTAAATTGAAACCGCTGTCGTTCCAACTCGGTGTAGGCCGCTTGCCGACAGTTACAGTCACCTCTCTTTCGGAGCCGCCCCGAAGGACCGTGATCCGAGCCGTATGATCGGGCGAAACCTCGTTCACCATTCGCGTCAGCATTCGGGAACTTCCGACCTCCGCTCCGTTGAACCGAAGTATTACGTCGCCCTCCTGCAAGCCGGCCGCTTGCGCCGGCGAGCCTTCAATGACCTTTTCGACGGCCACGCCTCGCACGTCGCGGAGCCCGTATTTTGCAAAATTCCCGCGGTTCACTTCCACTGTTTGAACGCCGAGATAGCTGCCGTCATCAAACGACCATACCATTCCCTGAGCCCCGCGATCTCGCTGTGGCTCGGGAGTCTGTGCGATAACCGGCACGGCAACGAAAGCCATCAAACTCAAGTAAATAAGCGATCTAAGATACATAAATACCTCCGAGATTATTGAATCATCCACACGGAAATCCGTCTAAAATCATTTTGTTGCGCTAAGCGGTTGTTCCGGTTGCACGAGGCGCAAAACGGCTTTCCCGTAGTTAGATTGAAAACACCGCACGAGGCGAACTTAGGACAGATCGGACTATTTCAAACGCGCAAACCGCTCGGCAGCGGCTTCGAGTGTCTCGTCCTTTTTGCAAAAACAGAATCGCACCATTTGATCGCCGGCACCGGTCCTGTAAAATGACGATCCGGGCACCACAGCGACCCCGACCTCGCGGATAAGATGTTTTGTAAACTCGATGTCGTTCTCAAAACCGAAATCCGAAATGTCCGTCATGACGTAATATGCGCCTTCCGGGTGGTCGCATTTGAAACCTGCGTTCTGCAAAACAGGAATGATGTAGTCGCGCTTTCTTTGGTACTCCTTTTGTAAGTCGAGGTAATACTGTTCCGGCAAATTTAAAGCAAAGGCTCCCGCGTGCTGCAGCGGATTGGCCGCACCAACGGTAAGAAAATCGTGCACCTTACGTATGGCGGAGGTGATGTTTTCCGGGGCGATGCACCAGCCGACGCGCCAGCCCGTCACGGAATAAGTTTTCGAGAGCGAGTTCACGACGACAGTCCGTTCCTTCATTCCCGGCAGCGTCGCCATGCAGACATGCTGCGGCACGTTTTCAAAAAGATCCGACGGCGAATAAAGGATGTGCTCGTAGATCTCGTCGGTGAAGCAAAGCGAATCGAATTCTTTGCAAAGCTCAGCGATAAATTCCAGCTCCTCACGCGTGAAAACTTTTCCCGTCGGGTTGTTCGGATTACATATGATGATCGCTTTCGTTTTCCAGCTGAACGCAGCTCGCAATTCCTGGCGATCAAAGATAAAGCTGCCGTCCGTTTGTCTATGCAGCGCGACAAAGCGCGGTTCGGCACCGGAGATTATTGCGTCCGGCATGTAATTCTCATAGTAAGGATCGAAAACGACAACCTCGTCGCCAGGATCTATCGTGGCGAGAGCGGCAGCGATCATTCCTTCGGTCGATCCGCACGTAACTGTCAATTCGGTCTCCGGGTCCACGTCGAAGCCAAGGAACCATTTGGTTTTCGCCGCGATCGCGTCGCGAAACTCCTTCACGCCCCACGTGACCGCATACTGATTATGATCGGCTGCGATCGCC
>JAICPV010000015.1 GCA_025929655.1 Pyrinomonadaceae bacterium | reverse complement strand
TGACGCAGAACTTGTCTTGCGGCGGGCACGGATAATCTCTGCCGCCATAGAACCGGAACTGAAAGATCGTTTGGTACTGCGGATCGAATGGTTCGTCTGGAACCAGCGGGCGTATTTTAAAGATCTCGCCGCAGCCCGTATTTGGGCTGTCTGGGTCGCAATTTATGCCCCCGAACAACGCATTTCCGTATAACCATCCGTCATCGCCGAGCGTGACGCCCTGCAAACGCACGCCGCCGCCGATGCAATGTAGAAATGTGCTGCTTAGCAGGTCCCTGGAGATCCGGAAAATGCATTCCGATGGGGACAACTGGACGGTCCCATAGAGCGATCCGTTAGAAAGCACCAGCGAGCCTTGAACAAGGCCGGGGTAATACCATGGCGAAACGTCAACCTGATTTGTTTCCGGTTGGAAACTAAAGAACGAATGCTGGCCTCGGCTTGTTGATCCGAAAAACCTTCCGGTGCCCGGGTCGTATGTAAGTTCGTTGACGGGTTCGCTGCCGTCGACAGCTTCATTGAAGCTATGGTGGACGATCGGCGATCCCATATCCCGATCCACCGAAAAAATTGTTCCGTCGTCGAAGGTGCCGCCGTTATATGTGACACCGAAGAGGCGTCCTTCCGGCCCGGGAGTCAGGCCTGCCAGTACCCTCCCAGGCAACACAACATCCCTAAAAGGCAGTCCCGCTGTTTGGGGCGGTTCCGGCGTCGGGGTCGGCGTCGGCGGAGGCGTGGTGACGGTGACCACAGTTCCACCCGAATTTTGTCCCCCGTCCTTGTCGGTAACCGTTACCGCTATATTGAACGTTCCGGCCTGAGAGTATATGTGTGAAGAATTGAAGCTGGTTGTGCCGGCGCTAAGGTTAAGAGTTGTGTTCTGCGAGCCATCGCCCCAATTGACCAAGATGGCTTGCGTGTCGAGTGATCCGGGATCACCGATATTCCCCGTTAAATTTGTGGTACCGCCGGTTATGATCGACGTCGGATTGACCTGAACGTTGGAAACCGTCGGAGCGACGTTGGTGACTGAAACGGTCGCCGAACCGGTATCGGTTCCACCCGAACTATCGGTCAAAGTCACATTGAGCGGGTAGTTACCGTTATCCAGGTAACTGTGCATTTGGCTGAAAGAATTGGTCCCCGCCTGATAATTGAATGTCTCGATTTGGCTCCCGTCGCCCCAATTAACACTCAGGCTGTAAGTGGCGTTCGGAAGTGGGCTGCTGAGGTTACCCGTCAGGGTTGCGATGCCATTTTCGTTTATCGGGGAGGTGATCTGCATATTCGTCAGATCGGGCGGCGGAGTGTTGCTGACCGTCACGTTTACAGCCGGATTGTAGGGCGTTGCGGCGAAATCTTTATCGCGCACTACGATAATCACGCCGTAATTAGCGGCGGTATTGAATTGGTGCTGCGCGCTGAAGCTGGTCGAGCCCGCTGGGAGATTCAACATGGTGCTGGCCGTCCCATCGCGCCAATCGATCGTGATTTCGAAGCTGTCGAGAGTTCCCGGATCGGTGATATTCCCGCTGACGGTTGTCGATCCGCCGGCGAATACTGTTGAAGGATTAGCGGTGATATTACTTAATGTGGGCGCGACGTTGTTGACGGTGATGAGCCGCGAGGTGTTTGTGCTACCGCCGGCGCTGTCGGCAAGAGTCATGTTTATGTTATAGCTGCCGTTAGGCTGCCCGGCCGGATTGTCCAGATATTTGTGCGTTTCGCTGAACGACGTAGTTCCTGCCGCGTAATTGAATACCTGCGGCGCGGATCCGTCGCCCCAATTTAAGGTGAATGTGAAGGTGTTGCCCGCGTCGGGATCCGAGATATTGCCCGATAACGTGGCCGTGCCGTTCTCGTTTACTTGGGGAGCCGATATGTTGCTCAGCGAGGGCGCGGTATTCGGCTGCTGCGCCACCTGTGTCGCTAGTACGAAGAATCCAAGAAATGAGCCGCCCTGGCTCGATTGACCGATGATCTCGCGCGTGCCGTCCTGATTCGTAACACGGTTTGTCGTAATGTTGGTAGGCGCATTGTCAAAATTGGCATAACGAAGCATCGACATTGAATTGAACGTCTGCTCGCTGATTTCCGCCGGAACATCGATACTTACAATGACCGGAACCACCCACGCTGCAGTCGTGGAAATCGAGAAGCGTGAGCACGTGTCACAAAGCGTGTTCCCGAATGTTGGGATCACGTGAATGGGTGTTGAATCATCGAAACTTGTATTGCCCGCGGTGGTTACCTGCGCAAACGTGACCTTGGCACGACCAAACCGTTCATTTACAGTCACGTTGTTTCCGACGGGCGTGTTGAATATCGTTATGTTTTCCGTATCAGGGAACGAAGCTTCGCCTGCGTTGTCCGAAACCGTAAGCGAAACCCTATAGTTTCCGATCAAATTGAACGTGTGTTGGACGTTCGCTCCTGACGCTGAAAAGCCGTCGCCGAAATTCCAGTGATAGGCCGCCACCGTTCCGTCTGGATCCGTCGATCCGGTACCGTCGAATGTACACGTCTGGCCGCCGGCGCAGCTAAATGTAAACGAAGCCGTTGGTGCGGCATTAACCGGAACTATCGGCGTTGTGCCCCAAAACGTGAACAACAAATGATCGTTCACCGAATTCGACGATGTGACTATATCTTTAGTGGACTCGGACAACAGAAATGCGCGGACTTGCTGCGGCGTTGCGCCCGGATTCGCTTGCAGGTACATAGCCGCCGCACCCACAACATGGGGCGCCGCCATCGATGTACCCTCCTTAACTTGTGTGGCCGTATCGGTGGTGTGCCAAGCCGATGTGATCCCTACGCCGGGCGCGAAAAGATCGACGCAGATGCCGAAGTTCGAAAATGTCGCGCGCTGGTCCGCCATATCGGTCGCGCCGACGGTTATCGCGGAACCGACACGCGCAGGCGATATATCGCATGCGGCCTTATTTGAATTCCCTGCGGCGACCACATAGGTAAGACCGGTATTGATCGAATTATTTACTGCCGTGTCGAGCGCGATGCCGGCGTCGTAAACCTCATAGCCCAGGCTCATATTCACAACGGCGGGTTTAAGAGCATTGACAGTAACCCAATCGACTCCCGCGATCGTCAAGCTTGTGGATCCATTTCCGAAGCAATCGAAGACCCGCACGCCGACAAGCGATACATTCTTAGCGATACCCCAGGTCGAGCTGCCAACTGTCCCCGCGACGTGCGTGCCGTGGCCCATACAATCCTGGCCGCTTTGCCCGAAAGCATCAAAGCCGACAGACGCGCGCCCGCCAAAATCCGTATGAGTCGTCCTTATTCCGGAATCGATGATGTAGGCGCGAACGCCCGCACCGGTCTGGTTGTAGTTGTAATTCGTATCGAGCGGAAGGCCATGCTGATCGACCCTATCGAGTCCCCACGTCGCGTTCGGCTGGGTCGTATTCAAGGAGATCTCGCTGTCTTCTTCGATGTATTGGACCCGCGGGTCGCGGCTCAATGCGATCGCTCGCTCTTCGGTCATCTCTACTGCGAATCCGTTGAGCGCGTGTGTATACACACGGTCGACGCGCCCGTTAAATTCGGCGCCGAGGTCCGCCGCAACAGCTCGCGCGTTCGAGTTTTCGCCACGCGGCCCCGCCGCACTGCTTTCCAAGACCACGATGTACCGGCCAGGGATCTTTTTTTGCGTCCGGATGAATTTCTCGCGCTTTTCGGCTTCAATTCGGTCCGTCTGAGCCGCTTGAGCGGCAGTTCCGGCCGCCACAGGGGCTTCTATTTGCCGATTGGCGCGGACGGCGTTCACTACCGCAGGCAATGCGCTGTGTCCCGCGATCACACCGGAAAACAGGAGTAGAATTAATACCAACCGAATATCTACCGCATCCAGACCTTTTCGAATTACTTTATATAGCATGGCAAAACTCCAGCTTGTCTGATCCCTCTCCCGGGAATCAAAACGCGATAACTTTAATCGAATCCAAAGAAAGAAAAATAATGGGTGCCCGGCTTCCCCGCATGCCAATCGTCGTAAATGCTTAACAACGGGTCGCGCGTTCTCAGCGTCGCGTGCCAATCGAATATGTATTGGGACGAATCCTGCATCCGCAGCCAGGTTCCCTCATGGTGTATCCCAAGATTTTCCCGATGGCTGGTCGCGACGCTTTTGACTTCGGGGATCCCGGCCTTCCTGATGGCGTTCGCTGTGGCAAGGGCGATACCCAGACAGATCTTTTCAACGACCTCGTCTTCCGAAAAGTCTTTTCCCTCGAGCAGCATCAAAGCGTTCCGAGCGGAGCCTGCCGTTCCGGTAAATTCCAGCGCCAACATCGGACCGGCGAAAAAAACGTCGAACAGCGGATTTGTCTGGATCGCGCGCTTGCATGCGGCGTCGGCCGCTACCGCGTCGACGATCCGTCCCGCGGTTTCTCTCGATAACGACATAACTTCTAACCTCCTTGCTTTCGTTGCCTTGACCAGCACCCTTATTCGACAACGTGAAAACCTGTTCATCCGGCTCGCTCGGTTACGGTGCATTTACGTAATAACCGTTAACGATAATCAGGTTCTCGGCGTTGCCTATCATGTTGACCCCAAGCACTTGCCCAGCCGAGAGCCGCATTTTTAGGGGGTCCGCATATTGCCACATGCGTAGACCTGCTGAATGCTGGAGCGAGTTTCTTGGCGTGACGAATGCGGACGCGACTCCATTGATCGTGAATTCAAACCAAGTGTTAGTGACAGTGTCCAATGTGCTTGTATAGCCGGTGATAAACTCCAATACCAGGATCTTTCCGGCAGGAACGGTATCCATCACAACGCTTGTCGTACCTGGATTGGTTAGGATCCGTTTATTGAACGGCTGCCGCGTAGCGTCCGGATCGACGGCAGTGCCGGTCGTTTGAACTGTCAGCGGCGATTCAGCTGTACCGTTACCGGTTATGGCGCCGGACGTAAATATCTGAGTGATGCCGGCCTGAATTTGTGTGGAGCCATCAGGGAACTTGATGCCCCCGCTGGTCGATTCGATCACCCCGCCAACGGCGAGTTTCGAACCGGTGCCGGTAACGCCGATCGGAACGTTCCCGGCGGAGTCGTATTCGACGTATCTGGACCTTTTGCTTTGCTGTCCAAGGCAATTGATGGCGAGTGCGATAACTAAGATGAAAATAGCAACGATATTTCGGGTCTTCATATAAAACAATTTCTCCTTATCTGCGTTCTAATGGCGGCGAATTGGGAGAAGCAGGCACGGATCGCTCCGTCCGAAAACCTTCCATTTTTGGAAGATTTCGGTTACATTTAGCGAACAGCCTCTGAAACTGTTTGCCAAAATGTTTTTGACCTGCTCCTCGCCGACTATTGTCACGCGAGGCGTCAAAGATGTCTTTGGATTTAACTTCAGATTTACTTCAATTTAACTTCACGATGGCCCAGGGCAGTAAAAATGGGATGTTTTCGTTCGACGGCTTCAAGCTCGATGCGGAAAAATTGATGCTTTACCGTGACGAGACGGAAGTCACGCTTGCCCCTAAGATCGTTAAAACGCTTGCTGTCCTCATCGAAAACCGCGGATCGATCCTGAGCAAGGACGAATTGATCGATCATGTGTGGGGCGATTCCATCGTCGAGGAATCGAATCTATCTCAGAATCTTTACGTTCTTAGAAAGACGCTTGGGTCGAAACCTGATGGCGGCCCATATATTGAAACGCTTCGGCGGCGCGGGTATAGGTTCAACGCCGAAGTCAAATGTCATTCAAAAAACGAACCCGCCGTACCAAAAAGTGCACTTGTCCCCTGCTTACCTCTGATAGGCCGTGAAAAAGAAATTGATGAAGTGACCGCGCTTCTTGCGCGCGACGATGTACGTTTGGTTACCGTTTCCGGCGTTGGCGGCGTTGGAAAAACTGCGCTCGCCAGGGCAGTTGCGGAAAAGTTGGACAGCGAACGGGAAGTCTTTTTTGTGGAGCTTGCCGCTGTCACGCGGGCGAACTTCGTCGAGACGGCAATCGCGTCCGCACTCGGCGTAAAGGAATCCAGTGACGAACCTCTTCTTGATCGAATAAATGAGACTTTGGAGAACCGCCAGGTCCTTCTCGTGCTTGATAACTTCGAGCAGATCGTTTCGGCCGCTCCGCTACTGTCGGTCCTGGCGAATTCCAACCGTGCAGGGCTGAAAGTATTGGTAACAAGCCGGGTAGCGCTTCGCACGACACTGGAAACGTTGTACGTACTGCCGCCGCTTCAGATCCCTGTTTCGAACGGCCGGACTTCGGCGATCGCCGAGCTTTCCAGATGCGAGGCAGTCCGGCTATATATCGACAGGGCCAAGCAGGCGCATCCCAAGTTTGAACTGACCCCTGAAAACGCCGCAGATGTCGCCAGCATATGCACTGAACTGGGCGGCCTGCCGCTTGCGATCGAGCTGGCTGCTGCGCGGATGAGATTCATGTCTCCGGAGGCGGTATTGAACCGGCTCCAAAAGCAGCTCGATATTCTGCAAGGCGCAAAAAGGGACGCTCCGCAGCGACAGCAGACCATGCGCGAGACCATCGCTTGGAGCTATGATCTGCTGACAGAAAGGGAAAAGCAGATATTCGCACGGCTCGGTGTATTCTCGGGCGGGTTTGATCTTGGAGCGGCCGAATTCGTATGTGCCGACATAAGCGACGGGTCAGACGTCTCGACTTTGAATGTCATCACGTCGCTCGTAGAACATAATCTCCTCGCAACGAGGAACACAAGAAACGGTGAACCCCGTATTCACATGCTCGAGGTAGTACGCGAATTCGCAGAGGAGATGCTGGCCGAACGCGGGGAGACCGAAAAATTAAAAGCCGCTCACGCTGCGTATTTTCTCCATCTAGGTGAAGATGCCGAGCCGAAACTGCTCGCCGCGCGCTCTTCCGATTGGCTTGATCGGCTGGAAACCGAACACGACAACCTGCGTACGGCCCTCGAATGGTCGGCGGAGCACGACCCTTCGACTGGACAGCGGCTGTCGGGCTCGATCTGGCGTTTCTGGTGGCTTCACGGCCATATTCGCGAAGCCTGCGAGCAGCTTGACTCTTTCCTTTCCATGCCGGACGCGGGCCCGAAAACTCGGGCCAAAATGCTCACCGGCGCGACGTTCCTGCATAGGCTGGCTGGAGATTCCGCGCGTTCACGCGCGTACGCGGAAGAAGGTGTAAGACTTGCCACGTCCACCGGCGATGTTCGAACCGGTGCGCTTTCGTTGAATCAGCTGGGATTCCTGGCTCTCGACGTCGGCGACTTTCCCAAAGCCGAGCGTATGTTTCATAGAGGCCTCAAGCAGGCTGAAGAGCTGGGAGACATTCAGATCCTTGCGCTCCTGAATAACGGCCTTGGCGAATTGAGCCGTACGAAGGGCGATTATACACAAGCAGCAAAATTCTACGGGCGGGCCCTCGGATTTAACCGGGAAGCAGGTGATCGCGTCCGGCAAACAACATGTCTGATAAATCTTGGGGCGACGGCGCTGATGCAGAACGACCGCGAATCAGCAGGAACGTTCTATCGGCAGGGCCTGGAGATCAGCTCCGAAATGGAAGACATGAACGGCACACTTTACTGCCTGGAAGGGATCGCGGGCTCATATTGGGCCTTGAACGATCCGGAACGCGCCTGTCTCATATTCGGCGCTGCCGATGCCGGACGCCATTCAAATAACCTGCTCCTCGAACCTGCCGACCAGGTCCCGTATGAACAATCGGTCATGCTCGTTCGCGAATCGATTGGGGCGGATCCGTTCAACGCCAATTTTTCAAAGGGCCGCGAAATCGGCTTTAAGGAAGCGATATCGCTGGCGCTCGATAGTACGTTTGTGCCTAAGCCTGCCGCCGAATCGATCATCAAACAGCCCGAGTCCGCTACCCAGATTCACGGCGAGAGTATCGTTGTCGAGCGCCATGGCAACGTTTTGAAGTTGGTAGATCGCCGCAGATCAGCCGAACCGGAGCCCACAGTACGAAAATATGAACCGGAGCGTGTGTCGGTACCTGGGATTTCACGGCTCGGATTTGCCGCGATCGGTTTGGCGATCGCGCTGATCGGAATAGTGGCGTTCGTTGTTTTTCGAGGCAGCGACTCCACCTCATCGGCGAACAGTTTCAGCGAAGTATCGGTCATAAAACTAACCGATGGGGCGCGGCCGTTCGGGGCCACGGTCGCACCGGACGGCGACCTTTTTGCTTACACCGAAACGGACGGCACGGTCGAGCGCGTGTTTGTCCAGCAGGTCGGCCAATCGAACCGCCTGGAGCTCATTTCGTCCGATAGGGATAACTATGAATACCTGACGTTCTCGAACGACGGGCGGTACGTCTATATCGTCACCGCGGATAAAAAGGGCGAAAGCAGATGGCTGATACGGGTTCCTTCGATCAGCGGGCCACCGGTTCGAGTAATGGAAATGGTCCATAGTCCGGTAACGTTTTCGCCGGACGGAAAGGAAATGGCCTTCACGAGGATCTCTAAAGATGCGACTGAATGGTCGGTCGTGATCGCGAGTATCGACGGCAAAACCGAACGAGTCCTTTTTTCGCGACGATCCCCGTCCTCCCTCGGAATACCTGCATGGTCGCCGGACGGTAATTCTATAGCGATCGCTGGAAATACGACCCAACCGGACTCAAAGGCTGTTTCCGGTAGGATCTTGTTGGCCGACGTCGCAAATGGCAGTGTCCGCGAGCTCTCGTCCGAAGACTGGGGCACATACTATAGATTGGCATGGAGCGCCGATGGCAAGGGGCTGGCGATGATCGGCACGCGGGCAAACGAAACTCTTTCGACACGCCGTGATAACGTCTATTTTATTTCTTATCCCGATGGTAGGTCGCATCGCATTTCAACGGATGGGAGCCGATACGACCCTTCAAGCCTCGGAACAACAAAGAGCGGCGGGATACTCGCCGTACCGACCAACCGTTTGTCGCAAATATGGTCGATGAGCGCGAACGGCGACGAGAAGACCGCTTACCAGATCACGCGCGGGTCCGCAGACGGCCGGGCCGGATTGAATGCACTTGCCGATGGCCGAATCGTCTACATAAACAGATCCGGCGACGACCTTAGAATGTGGGTTGCAAGCGGCGAAGGTTCCGATGCAAAACAGGTGGCAAACGAATTCGGCGCTTTGGAAGAATCGAGGGCCGATCCGAACGGAAAGCATTTGGTGTTCTCTGCGTTGATCAATGGAGGCAGCCATCTTTTCAGGAGCGACCTGGACGGGAACAATCTACGGCAATTGACGTTTGGCAACGATCAAGAGGTGGACTCGGACATTTCGCCCGACGGCAACACGATTGTCTACGCTTCGGCGACCCATATTGCCGGCTATTATCAACATCGATTGATGGCCGTTCCAAGCGAAGGCGGCGAACCGAGACAGCTCGTCGATTTCGAATGCTCACGTCCTCTTTTCGCCCCTGACGGGAAGAAAATCACCTGCGTAACGGCTTCGGAAGAAGTGGTGGTAGTTGCGACGGACGGCACCGAGATCGAACGATCCAAACTTCCGCCGCATGTAACGTCGAACTACGGGATCGGTTGGCTCCCCGGCGGCAATGCTTTGGGGGTGATCGTGAACGAGAACGGATTTTCGAATATCTGGTCCTATCCGCTCAATAAAGGCAAACCGACAAAATTAACGAATTTTACCAGCGGGATCATATACCGCTATGCCTTTTCGCCGGATGGTACTCGACTGTACCTCGCGCGCGGCTATCCGACACACGACGCCATTCTGATCACTAACCACCGACAAAAGTAATCAAGGCCCGATTCGTCAACGGGCCTTTTTCAATTTCACTGGATTGAACTTATTTGCCTAACGCCTTTGCGGCATTTAGCCTTCCACCGGACACTGTGAGTCCTTGTAGATGGGGCAATTTATCCACCGATCCGAGCATTTTTTCCCGAAGCTTCGCAACCGATAAATTCGGTGACTTCGACAGAATTAAAGCTGCAACTCCCGAAACATGCGGCGTCGCCATCGAAGTTCCGGACGCACCGCGGTAATCGTCATTCAGCCAGGTGGAAAGAATGTCTTTTCCGGGTGCCGCGATATGCACCGTTTTGACACCAAAATTCGAAAACGATGCAAGCTGGTCTGCACGGTCGAGAGCAGCAACGCTGATCACGTTCGGAAGATCATAATTCGACGGGTAATGCGGACGGCGGTCGTTGTCGGTCCCATTGTTACCGGCGGCAGCGACAAATAGGATACCTGCGTCTCCGGCAGCACGGATCGCGTCTTCCAACGCCTTCGAACGTGAGGTCGAGCCCCAGCTGGCGCTGATCACACGGACGTTCACACCCTTGCTCTTGCGTTCGATGGCATAATTGATCGCTTCGATAGCGTTCTTGGTCGAGCCGAACCCGCCTTTGCCGAGAAACTTCAGCGGCATGATCTGTACATGCCAGTTGATACCGGCGATCCCTTCACCGTTATCACCTTCGGCACCGATGACGCCCGCGCAGTGCGTACCGTGGCCATTGTCGTCCATCGGGTCAGCGATGTTGGCGTCGGCATCGTAGCCGCGAAGATCGTCGAAAGATCCAAGCTCGTCATCCGTGTACTGCGGGACAGTTTCCGGCCGCATCCACATATTCGCGACGAGGTCTTTATGCGTGTAATCGACGCCGCTATCCAAGACAGCCACAACGACTTTATTACTTCCCTGCGAGATACCCCAGGCCTTCAACGCATCAATGTCCGCTCGGTCCTTGCCGCCGTCCTGTCCGCGGTTATTCAACGCCCACTGTTCGCCAAATTGAGGGTCGTTCGGGATCGATATTCCCGGCTCGCGGTGAACCAGATCGCGCCTTGAGAGATCGTTCGGCTGCGGTTCGAGGCGGATCTCGAAATTGGGCTCGGCATATAAAACCTGGTCGTTCATCGCGGCATACTGTTCCGCGACCGTCGCCGCATCGGCATCATCAAGATCGTCGATCGCGACGAGCCCGTTCACAGACTCGATCTCATCCTCGACCCGGTCGTTGTGCCGCGCGGCGAGGACGCGAATCGAGTTTAAGCTGACGCCATCTTTAAAACGCACGAGCACTTCCGCCTCACTTTCGATCCTGGGCCGTTTCGGCTTGCGGGGCGGCTTATGCAGATTCGACGTCCTCTGCACCGCCGGCCGAAGCGACGTTCGCCAACGCTCAAGCTGTCCGATGACGGCCGCAAATGTAACAACGATCGCCACTATCGTAAGCCTTACCCAAAAATTACTGCGATTCATATTCAACTCCCGAATCTTATTTGGAACGAGGAATTCCTGTCGGCTATCCGACCTTATAATTCTTACCTTCGAAATCCTTCAGACGAAGCTGGTACTTGTCTCCGCGATACTCGTAATTTTTCCCGCCGGCGTCCAAATTGATCTTCCAACCGCTGGAGATCATCTGTGCCGACATCTCCCCGTTCTCCGCTGCACCGAGCGACATATCCGGAAAGTCCTCATCTGACGTTCCCGATACTCGGATGTCCTCTGGATTCAGTTTGAGCCGCTTGGCGAGATCATTTTTCGCCGCATCGACCGCACTTTCTTTAGTAAATCCCATAAATCAACGTGCGCTTTTAATTCTGATACTTCTACGATCTATAGTCAACGAATGTTCTGTTGGGACTCTCTGCATTTTCGTCGCGCTCTTTGCGACTTTGCGTGAAAAAAGACCGGTTTTCACGCTAAGTCGCAAAGAGCGCAAAAGGTAGAACGACGAAACTAGCTGTCCCCGAAGGCGGGGCTTTTGCGGCTTAGATTTCTCGCGATCTCCACCAATGCCGGAATGATGAAAACCGCACAGCCGACGCCGAGGATCAGGCCGGTAATGAACCGGGAAAGGTGATTATTTTCCCAGATCCCCAACACACCGAGCGACCAGTCGATCGATATCGGAACCATCGAAAGGAAAAGCCAGAAACGCGGCAGCGGTTCGACAGAATCTAGCGTTCGCAAAAGCGGATAAGTCGCAACACCAGCAAGCAGCCCGAAATACACGCCAAAACAACGGGAGCAAACTGCAAACTGGTGATCGATCATGTGAAATGACCTTTCGGGAATTTGATGGCAGATGTAGCCGAAGAACGAATAGACCGGTATCGCGGAGATGCCCGAATTGATTAGCAGAGGCGGCGAAACGATAGTTATCAACCAAACCGCCGTTATGGCAAGAATGATCGCCCACACACGCAATGCCTGCGAATGAAGTCTGGCTCGTATTTCTATCGAGGAATAATTTCCGGCGGGTTCGGACATACTACATCGCCGCGCTTTGGTTGAGCGCTTTTTCGGTTTCGAGGATGTGCTGCGTGGTCTGGATCACGGTGTCCGGGTTCAACGAGATCGAGTTGATGCCGCGGCGAACAAGAAACTCAGCAAACTCCGGATAATCCGAGGGCGCCTGTCCGCAGATCCCGATCTTTTTGCCGCTTCTAATGGCGGCATCGATCGCCATCGCGACCATCTTTTCGACAGCTCCGTTGCGCTCGTCGAAAAGATGCGCGACCATTTCGGAATCGCGGTCCAATCCCAACGCAAGCTGCGTCAGGTCGTTAGAACCGATCGAATAGCCGTCGAACACTTTTAAGAACTCATCCGCGAATACGACATTCGCCGGCAGCTCGCACATTGCGTAGATCTCGAGTTCGTTTTCTCCCTGGACGAGACCGAATTCGGCCATCAATGCGATCACTTTTTCGCCTTCTTCGACGGTACGGCAGAACGGGATCATCGGCTTAATGTTGATCAGGCCCATGTCCTCTCGACAGCGTTGCAATGCCAGACATTCCAAGCGGAAACCGGGTTTATAACGGTCGTCGTAATATCGCGAAGCCCCGCGGAAGCCGATCATTGGATTTTCCTCATGCGGCTCAAATTCGCTGCCGCCTATAAGCATCGCGTATTCATTCGATTTGAAATCCGACATCCGGACGATGACCGGCTTCGGATAAAATGCCGCGGCGATCCGGCCGACGCCTTCTGACAACGATCGCACGAAAAACTCTTTCGGGTCTTCTTCCAGGATTCTGGCAGCGATCGTTTTCACCACATCTCGGTCTTTGAGGCGAGGATAGTTCACCAGCGCCATCGGATGAATTCCGATGTGATTGTTGATAATGAACTCGAGACGTGCCAGGCCGACGCCGTCATTCGGCATTCGCGAAACCGCAAAGGCGTGGTCGGGGTCGCCGACATTCATCATGACGTGCGTCTTCGGCCGTTCCGTGTCGGAGATCTCGAGCTTTGTCACCTTAAAATCGACGCTGCCGTAATAGACGTTGCCGATGTCGCCTTCGGCGCAGGAAACCGTGACATCGGTTCCACTTCGGACTTTTTCCGTTGCGTCGCCGGTCCCCACAATGCACGGAATGCCGAGCTCGCGTGAGATGATCGCGCTGTGGCACGTGCGGCCGCCGCGTTCGGTCACGATTGCCGACGCGCGTTTCATTATCGGCTCCCACGCCGGATCGGTCATCGTGGTAACAAGTATTTCACCCTGTTTGAATGTGTTCAGTTTCGCGGGATCGAGCAGTACGTGCGCCGTACCACTTCCGATCTTTTGCCCGACTGCAACGCCGGAACTCAATGGCGCTCCGTGATTGCCGGTTAGCTCGTACGTCTCAATGAAATTCGTCTCATTTTGCGCGTGTACCGTCTCCGGCCGCGCCTGCAGAATGTAAAGTTCGCCGGTGATCCCGTCTTTCGCCCATTCGATGTCCATCGGCTGGTGCTTGCCGGCCAATTTTGAATAATGGTCCTCGATCGCGCACGCCCAGGTCGCGAGTTTCAAAACTTCAAATCCTGCAAGACAGAAACGGTTTCGCTGCGTTTCGACCACGTCGCGCACTTGCGTCCCTGTCCCGCCGTCGGCGAATACCATCTTCACCTCCTTGACGCCGAGCTTGCGTGTGACGATCGGACGGAAACCCAGTTTCAAAGTCGGTTTGAAGACGATCCATTCGTCCGGCGTTGCCATTCCCTGCACGACCGCCTCACCCAAACCCCAGGCACCGTTGATCACCACAGCCTCGCGGAAACCGCTTTCGGTATCAAGCGTGAACATCACGCCCGAACAGGCCGCGTCCGACCGTACCATCGGCTGTACGCCGATCGAGAGCGCTACATCGAAATGATCG
>JAICPV010000185.1 GCA_025929655.1 Pyrinomonadaceae bacterium | reverse complement strand
GCGGAGCACGGCTTCGATATATCGCTGCACAGCGGTACGAAGTACCTTAACGGCCACTCGGACATCGTAGCAGGCGCATGCCTAGGAAGCTCAGAGATCATCGGAAAGATCAAGAAGAAACTTGATCATCTCGGCGGTTCGATGGATCCGCATGCCGTATTCCTGCTCCACCGCGGAATGAAAACGCTGGCTTTGCGAATGCGTTATCAGAACGACAGCGCGATGCGTATCGCGCATTTTTTGGAAACGCATCCGGCGGTGGAACGCGTGAACTACCCCGGCCTGGAAAGCCACCGCGGCCACCGGCACGCCGCTGAACTGTTCGACGGTTACGGCGGAATGCTCAGCTTTGAATTGAAAGGAGAGGTGGCGGATGCGGACGCATTTATCAAGCGAACAACGCTTCCGATCGTCGCGCCCAGTCTTGGCGGCGTTGAGACGTTGATAACACGCCCTTCGCTTACGTCGCATGCGGGGATGTCGAAGGAAAACCGGGAACAATTGGGTATCAGAGATAAATTGATCCGGCTGTCTGTGGGAATCGAAGCGACTGAGGATTTGATCGCCGACTTCGATCAGGCACTTGGCAAGGGCGGGGCCGAAGCCGCCGCAAAATGATCACAGCGTTATCTCGCCGACGAGGTCATACGCATGGGCGTCCGTGATTCGAACCTTATAAACTTCGCCGATCTGCGGTTCGAAGTTTTCCGGCATATCGTTGATCAGAACATATCCGTCGATCTCCTGCGTCTGCCCTTCGAAACGGCCCTGAAATAACAGATCAGATTCTTCAGAAAGACCCTCGAACATCACCTTGTAGGTATTCCCCACTTTCGATCTGTTGAGCTGCCCGCTGATCTTCGACTGTTCCTTCATCAGAAGATCGCGCCTTTTTTTAGCGATTTTCGGATCCACTTTGTTCGGCAGATCGAAGGCCGGCGTTCCCTCTTCATCGGAATATGTAAATACCCCGACGTTGTCGAAACGACAATTGCGGACGAAAGCCATCAACTCTGCAAAATCATCATCAGTTTCGCCGGGAAAGCCCGTGATAAACGTTGTGCGGATCGTGATTCCCGGAACGCGTTCGCGCACGCGCGTTACCAACCGCTCCAATGACTCCCGATTGCCGCCGCGTTTCATCAGCTTCAGCACATTCCGTGAAGCGTGTTGCAGCGGCATATCCAGGTACTTGACGGCCTTCGGCGTTTCCGCGATCGCGGCGAGAAAAGCGTCGGAGATATGCGTCGGGTAAGCGTACATTACCCGGACCCATTCGAGTTGTTCGATCTCGCCAAGAGCGCGGATCAATTGAGCAAGGAGGCCGACCTCACCGAGATCTTCTCCATACCGTGACGAATCCTGAGCGATCAGGACGACCTCTTTGACACCCTGGCTGGCGAGTGTCCGGGCTTCTTCGATTATCGAGCCGAAACGACGTGAACGAAACGATCCGCGCATCGACGGGATCGAGCAAAAGGCGCACGGCCGGTCGCAGCCTTCGGCTATTTTTATGAACGCCGTGTGCGATTGCGTCGCGCGCAAACGCGGCGTGTATTCGTCATAGAGATACGTCGCCGATTTATTTCCGATACGCGTGATCGTGAGCTGCTTCGCATCGAACCGGTCATCGGCGGCCTTGAGAATATCACCCACCTGCGATGTGCCGATGAATGCATCAACCTCGGGCAGCTCCTTGATCAGATCGTCACGATACCGCTCGACCAAACAGCCCGCGACCACGACGCGCTTTGCCTTGCCTTCAGCTTTTAGAGTCGTCGCTTCCAGGATCGCATCGATCGATTCCTGCTTTGCGGATTCGATGAAGCCGCATGTGTTCACGACGACGGTGTCGGCGTCCTCTGCGTTATTCGTGATCTGATAGCCGGCCTCGGCGAGAGTGCCCATCATCACCTCGCTGTCGACGAGGTTCTTCGGGCACCCGAGACTGACAAAACCGACTTTTTCCATTCCCACAACTATTTTTTTTCCACTCGCCTGAGCCAACTTTCGATCTCATCGGACTCTTCGCTTTCGAGATCACGCTCGCCGAATCGTACCTGATTATATTTTTCTGTTACCTGGATCACTTCATTGATACCGATCGAATTCGCAAACTCAAGCGGAGTTTGATGCGGCAGCCTCACGAGTCCTTTGCCCGCCAGTATTCGCTGCAGTCTTTGGTAGAATTCTACCGCCGACGCATTCGGCCGCGCGTAGAAACGGTCCCAAAGCAGCGCCCAAACTTTTAATTTTACGATTTTGCGGTACAGCCACACAAACAGCAGAAGCGATAGAGCCGCTAAGAGGAGAATGAGTGCCCCGACGCCGATCGACGAAACGCTCGATCGCAGCCCTTCATCGCCGCGAACTCGCTTCCACCAAGCTACTATCTCAGCTTGAAATGCCTCCCAGCCGGACGAAATGTCCGTTTGATACTCGCTAAATCCGCGCCGCACAGAAGCGAATAGGGACCGCTGTTCCTGATTGTCGAAGGCGACGAAGTACTGTATCCAGAACGTTTCCAGCGCCTCCATATATTTGCGGACCTGATCGGTGATGCCGGCAAACGACGCGACGTTGTTCTGGCCGGCGGACGGCGTCGGATCGAATGTGATCCAGCTTTCAGTCTCCGGAAAATAGACCTCCACCCACGAATGAGCATTTCTCTGGCGAACGACGAAAACGTCTGCGGTGTCGTTGTATTCGCCGCGCTGAAAGCCGTTTACGACGCGGGCCGCGATCCCCTGAGTTCGAAGCATTATTGCCATCGCCGTCGCGAAATATTCGCAGTGCCCCTCGCGAACGTTGAACAGGAAATCCGAAAGCGGATCGTTACCGCTCGGGGTTTGCTCAAGGCTGTATCCAAACTGGGTTTGAAGATATCTTTCAATCGCGACAGCGGTGTCATATCGGTTCAACGAGTCGCCGGCAATTTCCAGGGACAGATCTTTGATCCTGCGGTCGAGCGTTGACGGAAGCTGCAGATAGTTATCCAGATCTCCCGGATACGGACTGGTGTCCGACCGAAGCCTGACGACTGGCGGAGTGAGCGTATCGGAAAGGACCTTATAACTTATCCGTTCGGCGGACGTTCGCTGATACGTAACAGCGCCTGCAGCGTCACGGTGAAGCACTGGAAAATTCCCCTGAATGCCGACCATGCGATAAAGTCCGAAAATGACGTTCGTGTCAAGGGGCTCGAGATAAACCGTCTGCAGCGTCAGGCCTTCCTGGCTGCGGACGCTGTCAACCTGGATCAGGTCGCGTTCATTCTTCGTCCGCGGCTCGCGAAGCGCGACTTTCGATCGCGTCCACGACTGCCCGTCGAATGTATCCAGAGCCACGCCGCGCCAATGGATCGAATCTGGCGGCTCATTCTCGATGCGCACCCGCATGACGATCGCGTCGTTTTGCTGGATCCTTCCAAATCCGCCCAGCTTAACGGATTCGGAGAAGCCGGACGACGTCGATACCGGATCTAAATTGCTGCCGAGACCGGCTCCGCTCACGCGCGGCAGAAGAAAGAATATCGGTAAGGCGGTCACCGAGATAAGCAAAATCAACGCGGCCGAAACGGCAAAAAGGCGCCTGGTCGGAAGAGCCGAGTTTGAAACGTCTTTCGGTCGATTCATTTCGACCGTTGAACTTTCAAGTGTGAGCCTCTCCGTTTTCCGGATCTGAAATGCGATGATCGCACCCGCCATTACAAAGACGAAAAGAACGAAAGCGGCCATATAACCGATACTGATGCTAAGGCCCGCGGCAAGCAACACTTCGAAGAAGGCCATCAGGAACAGGAACATCCAGTCACGATCGCTCTTTTTCTGGAGCAGCTTTATTGCCGCGAGAGTCAGGATCAGCCGCGCGAGTATGCCGGGCAGTACATCATCACCAGTTCCAAAATCCACGATGCCAAATCGCCAGAGTAGGTAATAGAACGGCAAAGAAAGTACGACCAGGGTCGTGCCGAGCCGTTCAGAGATCTGCCCGCGGGAACCTTCGATATTCCAGGCCGCAATCAAAGCGCCGATAAACAGTATGGTTCCCAAAATTCCGAAAGTTCCAGAAATCCACAGCGCGAAAAAGCCGCAGAAAACGGCTAAATACGATATGAACTGGAACTGTTTTTCGAACGACACCACGAAATGTCTATTATTACCCGACCCGGCGTCTGGCAGCCATCGCGTCTCTCATCTTGCCGAATGCGGCCTCGTCAGCCTCGGTTGCCAATACATGGATTCCCTGCTGATTCACGATCTCTACGAATTTCCGTTCCAACGCGGCATCGGTAACCGAGATCTGCTTCTTTTCGATGCTGCGCGCGGCCCGTACTTTGGACAATGATCCGAGGGCGCGCGAAAAAGAACGGAGATAATTCCATTTGAATGAAAGTGCCGAACCGATCAGTTTGAGCGTGAGCCACGCAAAATGGCGCACCAGCATTGTACGGTCATGAAGATTGATCCACGTCATCAATAGCCGGTTGCGTTCGGTAACGATCGCCATCTCCGCCCGCATCGGCTTCTTTCCCATAGTGGCGCTGCCCATATGCCGGACTTGCGATCGAGGCTCGAATAACACCTTCCAGCCGCGTTTCCACGCTCGATAACAGATCTCGACATCTTCCCAATAGATCGGCGCGAGGCAATCCTGAAAACCCCCAAGCTCCATCCATTTTTCGCGGTTGTACATTGTGTAGCCGCCGCTGCCGTAAAATGAAATAAGCTCCGTATCCGTTTCTCCCGGAGCCGTTTCGTAATTTAGAAAAACGCGCCAGAACCCGCGCTCGAATCGGCCGATCTTCCCGCCGCCGTCAAGCCTTTCCGAATTGATCCTGCCCGCGCGGCAACACACCGCAAACACACTGGGATCGTCGAAATGATTCGTAAGAGGTTCGATGCAATCATGCTCAACCTGGACGTCGTTGTTGAGCAAAAAAACAAGATCGCTCGCGGATGCCTCAAAGCCTTTGTTTACCGTCCTCAAGAACCCAAGATTCTTTTCGTTCTCGAGGATCTTCACCATTTTATGATCCCGATAGTTGTCGTGCAGCCATTCGCGGCTGCCGTCTGTGCTGGAGTCATCGACAACTATTACTTCGACCTCGAAAATGCTGCGCCTGTGAAATTGTTCGGCCGCATGCACGACCGAGCTGAAGTACTCAGCCAACAAATTCTGGCCGTTCCAATTTGGAATAACGATCGCTACATCAGGCACCAAATTAATTGTATGCGAAACACGAAAAAGCCCGCTCATAATGAACGGGCTTTTTTCGAATTAGATCCGGCGACTACCTACTTTCCCACACGGGAATCCGTGCAGTATCATCGGCTCAAGCAGGCTTAACTACCGTGTTCGGGATGGGAACGGGTGTGACCCTGCCGATACAATCACCGGAAAACTGAGGTGAAGCAGTTATCGTTGTGCGTCAGCCCTATGGGCCTCGCATTTCGCGGCCGGCCTGGCGGCCTGCTCTGCTCCAAAACATTGATAAAGATCAAACTCAAATCTCTCACAACTGAATACACTGTATATTTTCCACG
>JAICPV010000187.1 GCA_025929655.1 Pyrinomonadaceae bacterium | reverse complement strand
CTTTGCCGCCGCGATGCAGGATAACGACCGCGCGACGATAGTCGGCACACGCACGTTCGGCAAAGGCGTGGTCCAGGACATCATCTCTCTCGAGGACGGTTCAGGTTTGGTGTTGACAAGCGAGAGATACTACACCCCTTCGGGCCGCTCGATCCAACGCGATTACTCTGACAGCGGCCTTTACGATTACTTTCGGCATATAAGCAAGGGAACACTTGTAGACAAGTCAACATTCGCGGCGAGAACTCGAAACGGCCGCATCGTTAACGGCGGCGACGGGATCGCTCCGGATGTCCACACAGCAGCGATCACATGGACCAGCAAGGATCTCCGAGACTACGAAAACGCTTTTTTCCTCTCGCGGGAAGGTACCGCAGACAGCGTGGTACCCAAAGGAAACCTCGAACATCACAACCGTTTTTTTCGAGCATTATCGACCGGGGCAAACGATGCCGCTCTCGAAATATCTCTCATAAATGACCCACAGATAAAAGCCGCTGTCGCGGTAGCCGCTTCCAGTTTGAACTGAAAAAGCCCCGCTGCAATATGCTGGCGGGGCTGAGTAGCGGAGTTAGGTAAATACCTAGAAATTCAGCTTCATCGAGATCTGCACACGACGCGGATTTGAGACCACCGTGCCGTCGACACGCCCGAAACTGCCGCTGTTGACGAGCGCGGTCGGGAACCCAAAACTCGGGTGGTTGAGCACATTTCTGGCATCAACTCGGAAATCCAAGTTGAAACGCTCGGTGAGCCTGAATTTTCTGAGAATCGAGACATCCGTCTGAAAGTAAGGAGCCGAGATGAAGTAGTTTCGCGGGATATCGCTGATCTCGCCGGGCCCGGGCGTTCCAAACAATTCACGCTGTTCAGCTGTGAAGAAGACGTTGCGCCCGGCTTCCAGTGTGATGCTGCCCAAGTCACGGGGACATCCTTCGCACGTTGCCAACGACCCAACCACGCTCGAGAAGGTGTTGAAGCCCGTATAAACGGTGAACGGCGTACCGGATTGCCATAGCACGGTCCCCGACAACTGCCATCCGCTGATCATGTAATTGAGAACTGAGTTATCGAACTTGTATGCACGGCTTTCGCCGAACGGGAGCTCCCACACATAGGTCGCCTGGAAAACGTGACGACGATCGAAATCCGACCATGAATAGTTCAAGTCGCGGTTGTTGATATCGAACGGCGTGCTGCTCGCCGATTGAACTGTTCCGGAAGAAACGGTCGTCAGCGAAGGATCGAACGAGCGATTGTCCTTTGAAACGGACCACGTGTACGCTGCCTGGAATCCGAGCCCAGCCGCGAACCGGCGGCGGAAGATGAACTCAAAGCCTTTATAGTTCGAGTAGTCGTTGCTGTCGATGACGTTCAGGCCGCCCGAGAATTGCGGGAACGGCATGAAGAAGTACGGGCTGAATCCAAGCGAGGTCAGCGATCTGGTACCCGTCAAGAGCGCTAATGCTCGGGCAGTTGCTGCGACGGAGTTCGCGGTCGCGCCCGTCCCAAAGTTGGGCTGCGATGAATTATCGGCTGAAAAATCACTTCTAAAGCTCGTTGTGGTATACGGCACTCCCGAAGAATTTCGAAATAGTCCGATGAGACATGGGGTTGGCGCCGCCGCACTAGACATCACGTCTATCCAGTCCTCGAGGAAATTTGTTCCGGGGCAGCGTGGGTCGGTTGCGAGGATATTCGCCTGGTTGACGTTATATCCTCCCGTCAGGTTGCGGCCCCGTTTGTGAATGAAGTTGAATTCGAAAACTGTGTCCTTCCAAAGTTCTCGCTGGAAACTCAGCAGGATCGACTGGATTCGCGGAAACTTGAGTTCCGGATCGATAACAGTCAATGAGCCGGTTCCGAAGGCCGCCGGCTGCGAAAGGTCCGCGGGGGACTGCGTAGGTGTCAGCGATGCCATCGTCGCTGCGTGGTTCCGCCAAAGCCCACCAGCATTCCCAAAGGTTGAATCGAAAACGCCGATGTTGTTACCGGGCGTGCCCTGGAAAATGCTCGAGCCGAAGAGGAACGTTGCAAATCTATCTGTGGCCCTTCGATAGTTGGCTCGGATAGACGTTTTTCCGTCCTTGAACGGGTCCCATGCGAAGCCAACCGAAGGCAGCAACAAACTGTATTCGGAGTCGAACAGCTCACCTTCAACCCACTTAAGAGTGTTCGAAGGAGTCGCCCCAACTCGAACGTCCTGATTGGGCACTAAGACCGGCCGGTCGCTCACAGTCGGGTCCATCTTGATCTCCCAACGGACGCCAAAGTCCACAAGGAAATTCGGTGTTACCTTCCAGCTGTCCTGAACATAAAAATCGTATTCGTTATAGTGGGCCTCGTTCAACCATCGGGTTCCGGGCGGGTCGAAAGTCGTGCCGTTCGAGACGAAAGCCCGATTTACGCTGTTCACGAAACCGATATAGTCTGAAAGCATCGACCGCAGGCGGGTCTGATCGTTCGCGTTGATCCCAGTGTTACCTGTTGCCGGCAGATTAAAACTCGGAATGCCGGGAATGGTCCCATTGAACCTGGAAATGGCATTGCTGAAGGAAACCTTGCCTTCGATCGTGGACGACGCGACAGAATACCTGTCGTCAGTATGTTTGCCGAGACGGAAATTGATGCCGGCTTTCACTGTATGCGGCGAAAGGTCAAACGTGATGTTGTCAATGAACTGATTGGTCTTTACACCACGAGCGTTATATGAATCGTTAAGATTGATATCGCTCGGGTTCAAAAACACGAAGTTGTAAACCGGGTCTGGCTGCGGTGTATCAAATTTGAAAGCGTACCTGCTGTGCCCGAAAGTGAACTCATTTGTGACTCGCGCAGTTGGTGAAAAGCGCCAGTTCGCTGCAAAGTTTCGCGGCGAACGAAACGTATCAACGATCCTAGGAGAGCCGGGAAAGATGGGGCGACCACCGTTTGCCCCGTCTCCGATAGTGTTCTGATTCCCGTAGGCGTAGCGTACGTAAAACGCGTTCTTCTGATCATGGACGTAATCGATCTTTGTCACAAAGTCGGTCTGACGTTCGTTTTGCGGGGAGGTCCAGCTGTAACCTGCCGTATTAAGCCCATCGCCCAAAGCAAAATTGTTGGGCAGCGGCATCGAGTTGATGTAGCCCAATAAGATCGGGTCGAAAGATATGGGAGAATTTGCGTTCGCATTATACTCACGAATGCAAAGCGTCGTTACTGCACCGCCGCAGGCCGGCAATACTGGATCACCGTTTATGTCGACAGCTGCAGTGCTGCTGCCAGCGTTCGCGTTCGCACGCCCGACCACATACCTAAAAAACCCTTCCCGCGCCCGTTCCGTGTAAACTGTTCGATTCACCAAAGCCGAATCGTAGGCGCGGAGCATCTGCAAATTCACGAAGAAAAACGCTTTGTCGCGGAGCAAGCCAAACGGCCTTCCTTCACCCCATCCGAGGTCAGGGATCGGCCCGCCGAAACTTCCGCCGAAGATATGCTGTACGAACTGTCCCTTCGCCGACCTCGCGATCGTTTCCGGATAGCTCTTAGCGTTAAAGCGCGGTGTCTGGTAAAACTCGAAAAGATTTCCGTGGAATTCGTTTTCGCCCGATTTGGTCACAAGAGTCACCTGCGCCCCGCTGCTTCGTCCTTGTTCCGCGGTCGGATTCGAAGTGATGATCTGAAATTCCTGGATCGATTCGGGGTTCGGACGGAGCGGCGTGAAGTTCGAACCGCCCGCCGTCGAATCGTTTATGTCGATCCCATCCAAGGTAAAGTTGAATGCTCGGTCGCGTGAACCATGAACCTGCACAGCGCCGCCTGTGTTACCGCCGGTCACAACGCCCGGTTGAAAGTTCAGTAGGTCAAGAGGGTTTCGTCCACGTGTACCAACGATCGGCAGACTCTGAACAGTTCTCTCATCGACGGTGCTGCCGACATTCCCGGTCGTCGCAGTTTGAACGGCCTCTGCCGCCCCTACAACTGTCACGGTCGCGCTCACATCACCAACGGCCATCGTCACATTGATCGTGGTAGGAACGTTGATCCGAGCGACGTTGCCCGGAGAAACGAATCTGTTGAAGCCGGCCTTTTCGACGGTGATCTCATACGTGCCCGCCTGGATCAAGTCGAAAGTATATTGACCCGAATCCGACGTTTGAGTCGTTAACGGTGAGCCCGTCCCTTCCCGAACAATCGTTACTGTCGCGCCGGAAACAGGCGAACCCTGCGGGTCCGTAACACTTCCGGTAATTCTTGTGGTCGTGCCCTGTGCGAACAAAGCAGCGCAAAAAAGTAGGTTGAGCGCAAAGAAGGTAAGCGCGTTCGAGAAAGGTAGTTTAGACATCCCCGTCCTCCAAAATCTGGGTTTTAGATATAAAGAATCCTGATGAAAAAGCTCAAACCGATTAGGAACAGTCGGTAAGATAACACAACTTTAGGAAAGTGAAAACGCGAAAAGCAGGTTTTTTGGAAAAATCGAGAAACTACGGTGAGTATTGGGCAAAAATGCCATTTTCACCGACCGCATAACCGTATTTTCGGTCGATAAAGAGGCCGTAGAGCCTTTGCTTCGTTTCGATACCGAGAACCGTCCAGCTTGCTCCGGCGTCCTGGGTCGTAAGGACGGTACCGTTGAAACCGACGATCCAGCCGTTCTTCTCGTTGACAAAATCGACGCGTTTCAATGCCTGGGTTGTATTTGCGCGGACCACTTGCCATGTTTGTCCGCCGTTCTGCGTCCGCAGGATGGTTCCGCCGCCGCCGACGGCAAAGCCTTCCTCGTCGTTCAAAAAGTCGACCGCAAAAATGGCGCGCTGCGTGCCTGACCTTTGCAAATGCCAGGTCTGCCCGCGGTCGGTCGTTGCGATGATCACGCCCTTATCGCCGACGATCCAACCGTGCGAGGTTCCGCTGAAATCCAGATGAAACAGCTCGGCCTTCGTCGGCGCAGGCTGTCGCCGCCAGGTCACGCCTTCGTCGTCCGTTCGCATCAAAAGCGAATCGATCACCTCGCCCTGCCGATTGAGCAGCGACCCGATGACGTAGCCGTACTTCTTATCCGCAAATCGTATACTGAGGAACTCCGGGGTCCCGTTCTTAAAATCTCCCGGCTTGGTAATAACTGTCTCGCGCCACGTGCTCCCGCCGTCGTTCGTAAGAAACATCTTTCTCCCGGCGACGAGATATCCATTCTTTTCGTTTCGAAAATAGATCTCGTTGATGTCGTCGTTGGAATTCAGCGGATGACGCGTCCATGTCGTGCCGCCGTCATTCGTATAAGCGAGATAACCGTCGTCGCCTGCGACCCAACCGCGCGTCGCGGACGTGAAAACGACCGAGATCAAATCGCCGGTAGAGTCGATCTTGCCTAACTTCCATGATTGAGCGAACGCAGCCGTCGACAGCGCGAACACAATTAAAGTTATCGGAAAAAAACGCACCGCAAAATCTCCCAAAATGAAAAGACGATCTTCCGTTCAGGATACATTTTCCTGGACCG
>JAICPV010000331.1 GCA_025929655.1 Pyrinomonadaceae bacterium | reverse complement strand
GGTGAAGACGGCCGATTGCGTGCCTATCCTCATCGGCGATCCCGTCACCAGATCATTCGCGGCAATTCACGCCGGTTGGAAAGGAACCGCGGCACATATTGTCACGAACGCGATCGGAAAAATGCGGGCGGAATTCGGCGCCGAGCCGAAAAACATGATCGCCGCGATCGGCCCGTGTGCATCGGGCGAAAATTACGAGGTCGGGCAGGACGTGATCGACCGCTTCGACACCGCTTTTCCCAACCACGAAAAATATTTCCGCGAAACACGTCGTCCAGGCCACGCATTGGTCGATCTGCGGCTGGCAAACCAGGATCTTATGACTGCCGCCGGCATTCCGCCGGCGAATATCTTCACCGCACCCTTCTGTACCATCGCACGCACGGACCTTTTCTTTTCGTATCGCGTCGAAAAAAAGAAATACGGCAAAACCGGCCGGTTGCTTTCCGTGATCGGAATTGCAGAAGGCCGAATGTGAATGAGGGCGCCCGCACTTACGTTTGGGCTTCCGACACGCCGGACCATTTTGCATTGAAACCGAACCGTCTTGAACAAAAACCGCACCGTTTTTGGTTAAAACCGAACCGTTTTCGCTTTAAAACGCACCGCTTTTCGCGTTTCGTAGAATCTTTTGACACCGCTTTCGAGTGCGCGGGGGATCAGGTCGAAACCGACGTTGAGACCGTTTTTGAGAGCTTGCTTGAAGCAGTGATGAATAGAGTGCGTCGATGCAGCGATCGAGAGCTACGGATCGACCTCGACACCCTTCGCTTGATTTGGAAAATCGCAGCCTTGCATTTCATGAAATTCGTTCCAAATCGCGCATTTCGTGCAAAGCTTCTCACTTGCCGTTCCATTCGACTTTCACTTGTGGGAAATTCGCATGCGTGGAAAGGAGAAATGTTTTATGCAAATTGATTGGGCTATAATACCGAGAGGCGATTATGCCTTTCAGCAGCAGAAAATCTACGCGACGCTGAACCGCCGCGGCGAGTTCAAGCTGAACGAAATGACGTGGCACAAGACGGGCGCGCCGGCGGCGTATTTGGTGATGTTCAATACGACCAACAACCTGATCGCGCTGAAGCCGACGGCGGCGGCGATGAAGAACGCATATCCGGCGCGGAAGATCGGAAGCCGAAATGCGCGTGTGATCCGCGTTGCGCGCCTTCTGACGGATCACAACATAAAGCTGCCCGACACAATAGAATTCCGCGACGCCGAGATCGACCGCGACGGGCAATTGATCCTCGACCTCCGAACCGCCCGCGTCTCACCAAGAGCACATTCGCAGTGTAGGAAGAAGTGAGAGCCACCGTAGAAATCGGTGTCAGATTCGCAAAACCAGGAAAATCAAGCGGATGTCTTCATACCACCGACTCATAGGCCGGCCTTAGGATTTGGGAAAGAGGTATCATAGTTGGCATCGCGAAACGCCAGATCGGCGTCTATGAACCTTTCGCGGTCGAACAAATGAGATCAGCAATTATTGCGATTTTTCACACAGCAGTGTTGTTGTGCTTTTTCTGTGCAAACGGCGTCGCTCAGATAGTGGAGGACGAGTATCACCATGGTCGGGGCGGCTTCAGCATCGGGATGACCGATCAGGACCCGGCGCAAAGCGATATGGGCTTCAAGCTCGACCGGTTCACACTTTTCGGAACGGCGTTGGTCTGGAAGCTCGACGGCTCTCTATTCAGCCTGTCTTACCTTAATGCGACCATGAGCTATGGCGTTGCGAAGAACATCGAAAAGACTCCGATCCTCAACGCGTGGGCGAACGAAATGCAAAGACAAGCGCAGAGCATCAACGTTACCTTGACGCGGGCTCCATTTGTTTCGAACGGTTACAAAGGCCTCGAACTGCGGGCTAAATCTAGTTCATTTGCCCTGATGCGAGGATTTTTTAATGGGGATCTTCTGATGATCCTCAATATAAGGGCGAAGGACCAAGCGGAATTCGACGCGTTGCAGCGAACCGCAAATACATTTCGGCCGCTCAACAAAACCGAGAGGATCATAGCCCTGATTTATGAAAACACTCCAACGCCGCTGCCTCGGGAGCTTCCCGACCGCTTGCCACCGCCGGATGCGGTCGAGATGGGCCTTCGCGGGATTGTCAAAAGGATCCGAGAAAGTAGCGAGGGCAAACTCCCGTCCGATCGGACATTTACGCAAGAGATAAATTTCGACCAGGACGGATTCGTAACCAGCGAAACGAGCTTCGCCGCTGGATACCCGGACGTTATAACGGGCTGGGGATGGGTTGCGGGCAAACGCGTGAACCGTGAGATCTCGGTTCCTTATCCGGGTGGCGACGGCCCTTACGGGCGTCGGATGGTCATATCCGGCGAGGTGCCGTACGCGCTACCGCCCGGTACCGGTTACTTGTACAAGAACGCGAATGGAGCGATGGTGGACGTGCGTTATGGAACCAGGTTTGAAACTGTCCTGGACGATAAACGCCGTCCGATGCAGAGAAAACGATTCTCCAACAACGGTACGCTGATCTTTTCTCAAACGTTTAGTTACCCTGACGGCTGCCGCGAAGTGAAGACGACGGACGAGAGCGGAAATTTCTTCAGCCATTTCCGGTACGAGCTCGATGACCAGGGAAATGTCATCGAAGAACAATCTCTGTCGGACACCGGCAAGATCCTGACCTCGAACCAGTATTCCTACAAATTCGACCCGACCGGCAATTGGATCAGAAAAGAGGCGTATCAAACACAGGCTTTCGGCTCGAAACCGGGAAAAAGGTTGATCGGAGTTTTCACCCGCGAACTGCTTTACTTCGACAATTCAAGCAATAGGCCGGTCGCATGAGCGTGCTGTGATAGTTTGGAAAGAACAACTGTTAGGCCGAATATTCTGACCCGGATTGGCGAATTTCTTCGTGACCCCGGATCTCTTCGCCAGATATCTTCACAGTGCAAAGACAAATAATTAAGTGCGCAATCCCGTTGTTTGACTGCGGAGATACCAAATCATTCATCAACTTATGGCAACAATCGTTCAGGAGCCTAAATAACTTACCCAAGTGGCTTTGAAGTATGGACCGGAGGGAGTTTATTTCGGCGGCGATCGGGCTGCCCGCGATCGCGTGCAGCAGAGGCCGTTTGGCGGAAGCTCAAAGGCCGCTGAGTGTGCCGGTCGATCCCGCGATGCCGATCTCGAGGATCGCATTCGGGTCATGCGCGGAACAGAGCAGGGCGCAGCCTATCTGGGACCCGATCCTGAGAGCGAATCCGGAGCTGTTCCTTTTTATCGGGGACAACATCTACGCTGACACCGAGGACATGTCGGAGATGCGTCGGAAGTACGCTCAGCTCGGCGCTCAGCCCGGCTTCATGAAACTCAGGAACACGGTGCCGTTGATGGCCACGTGGGACGACCACGACTTCGGGGTCAATGACGGCGGCGCCGATTACCCGAAACGGGAACATTCGCGGCAGGTGTTCTTCGAATTTTTCAGCGAACCGCCGGGTTCGCCTCGCCGAGGGCACGAAGGCGTTTACGATTCCCGGATTCTCGGGCCTGAAGGCAAGTGTATCCAAGTGATCCTGCTCGACACCCGTTACAACCGAACAAAACTGAACCGCCGCCGTTCGTCCGATCCCGGCCGCGGCAAATACACTCCGGTGCCAGACCCGAGCGCGACATTCCTGGGAGCCGGGCAGTGGCTGTGGCTGGAAGAACAATTGCGGAAGCCCGCGGAGATCCGACTTATCGC
>JAICPV010000574.1 GCA_025929655.1 Pyrinomonadaceae bacterium | reverse complement strand
TCGTCCTTCGCGCTCGAGCCGTTTCCAGAGTTGCGTGTCGGGAAGTGCGTTGAGCATTCCGACCATCGCCATCGGAATCGCGCTGGCACGAATAAACTCGATCATCCTTTCGAAGATGTCTTCAGGATCGTGATCGAATCCGACGATGAAGCCGGCCATCACTTCCATGCCGTAGCTTTGTATCTTGTGGATCGATTCGAGCAGGTCACGGCGTGTGTTCTGACCCTTTTGCGCTTCTTTCAGGCTCTCCTCGACCGGCGTCTCGATGCCGAGGAACACGCGTCTAAAACCGGCACTCTCCATCTGCCCGAGCAATGCGTCGTCCTCGGCCAGATTGACGCTCGCCTCGGTGATGAACGAGAACGGAAACTCATTAGCACGCGACCATTCGATCAGGTCGGGCATGAATAGACGGACGTTCTTTTTGTTGCCGATGAAGTTGTCGTCGACGATGAAAACCAACCCACGCCACCCTGTAGCTTTCAACGCGTCGAGCTCCGCCAGCATCTGCGCATTCGATTTTGTGCGCGGCACGCGGCCGTAGATCTCGATGATGTCGCAGAATTCGCAATTGAAGGGGCAGCCCCGCGAATACTGGACGTTCATTGCGCTGTAATGACGCATGTCGATCAGTGAAAAATCTGGAACCGGTGTCGCCGTGAGCGGCGGGCGCTCGTCGGCCTTGTAGATGCGGCGTTCGACGCCGAGCTCCAGGTCGTTGATGAATTCGGGAAGCGTCGCCTCGGCCTCGCCGATAAAGATGTGGTCGGCGTCGGGCATGCGCTCTGAACTAGTCGAGACATATGGCCCGCCGACGACGATCTTCTTTCCCATCGAACGACACAGTTCGACGACGTGTTCGAGAGACTCGTTCTGTACGATCATCGCGCTGACAAAGACCATATCGGCCCATTCGATATCGTCGGGCCAGAGGGTCTCAACGTTCATGTCGACAAGGCGCCGCTCCCATCGGGCGGGAAGCATCGCCGATACAGTAAGCAAGCCGAGCGGAGGAAAAGCAGCTTGCTTGCCCTCGAACCTCAGCGCGTGGCGAAAGCTCCAGTAGGTGTCCGGAAACTCCGGATAGACAAGCAGTACTTTCATGATATTCCCAGACTAGACCCGAAGCGGTTCGGAGGCAAGAGTTTTTTGCGGGCTTACAAAAGTAATACATTCGGTCAGTGGTCAGTGGTCAGTGGTGAATGTAATAGGTGAGAAATGAGAAATGAGAAATGAGAAGTGAGAGATCTTGTGTCTCGCCAACTTTTCTCGAACGCGGATTTGGCGGATGAACTGAAAAGATATCTGCTTATGATCCGGAATTCATCCGCCCAATCCGCTCAATCCGCGTTCAAAAAGATCGTTGGCCGGCCGAATCACCGGACCTACCTCGGAAATTCACACGACGCGGGTGAGAGTGGCGCTGCATCACTTCATCAGATAGTTCCGGTGGAGCCAAGTGCGCCGGTTCGAGTCGCGGCTTTCGATGAGTACCGAACGCCTCGATTCGCGTGTGATCGTGCGGATGCGGTCGGTGACGGTACGTTCGGTTGCGATACGAGCCTTTTCCGCCTCGTCGAGGAAGTTACTCACATCGCCGCTGCTGACGGTGTTCGATCTTTCTGAGC
>JAICPV010000105.1 GCA_025929655.1 Pyrinomonadaceae bacterium | reverse complement strand
TAGCGCTGCGGCTTTGGTAAATGGAGTTCACCGAGATGAAGAACGAGTCGGCAAAGAGAAAGGAAAGTGCGACAAAAGGCATCCTTCTGGATCCTGATCGCAAGAGCCCGCGAGCGGCGGAGTTCGAAGAAAAGCTTTCGTCACTGATCGTCGGCCAGGAACGCGCCGTTCGCCGAATGAGCGGGCTTTTTCAGATCTATCTCGCCGGCATGAACAACCCTTCGAGGCCGATCGGAACGATGCTGTTTCTTGGTCCCACTGGTTCAGGAAAAACGCGCGTTGTCGAAGCTGCCTCGGAGGTGCTTTTCAACGATCCGCACGCGGTCGTAAAGATCGATTGCGCCGAGTTTCAGCATTCTCATGAGATCGCTAAGCTGATAGGTTCGCCGCCGGGATATCTGGGCCATCGGGAAACCTCGCCGATGCTTACACAAGAAAATCTCGATAAGGCGCACACTGATGAAACGAAATTGACGTTTGTTCTATTCGACGAGATCGAGAAAGCGTCGGACTCGCTTTGGCAGTTGTTGCTTGGAATTCTGGACAAAGCTACGCTCACACTTGGAGACAATCGGCGCGTCGACTTCTCGAGGGCCGTCGTCATCATGACGTCCAATCTCGGTGCTCGCGAAATGTCTGACATGATCTCAGGCGGTATCGGGTTCGCTCCGACCAAAGCCGGTACGCCCAAGGAAGACAACGAGATCGATTCCAAAATTTACCGGACAGCGCTGGAAGCTGCGAAGCGGAAATTCTCGCCGGAGTTCATGAATCGAATCGACAAAGTCGTGGTTTTCCGTAGCCTCAAAGAACATCATCTTCGAAAGATACTGGATATCGAACTGCGTGCGGTTCAGGACCGCATCACGGAATCGGCTGGAACCAAATTTATTTTTGAATGCACTGATCCGGCAAAAGAGTATTTACTCGGCGAGGGCATAGATCTGAAATACGGGGCCCGTCCCCTGACACGCGCCATCGAACGGTTCCTGGTTTATCCGCTGTCGAACCTTGTCGCGACGCAACAGGTTGAAACGGGAGATTTCGTGATGATCGATTTCGACACCGAGAAGAACCTGCTCGTATTCACTAAACATTCCGGCAAGATGATCATCCCCGATACCCTCGAGGAAAAATCGGACGAGGGACCACTAGTAAAATCTGATGCCGTCGGCGCACCACTCCCGCAAGTTGCCGCTGCCCCGCAATTAAGTAAGTCGAAGGGTGAAGATGCCAGGGAAGGCTAATTTCCTTGTAAACCAATCCAATTGGGTTAAAAGGGTGTCGAATTTCGGCACCCTTTAACTTTTATCCCAATGCCGGGAACGCTCGACTGCTTCATCCCAACGTTGTTTGAGTTCGGCCGCTTTAGACGGAGGCATCTGCGGTTGGAAGATCCTATCGGCCTGCGACAACTCGGAAACTTCCCTCGTCGAGGCCCAGAATCCGCACGAAAGACCAGCGAGAAACGCTGCCCCGAGTGCGGTCGTTTCGGTTACCTTCGCCCGCACGACCGGGATCTGAAGTATGTCGCTCTGAAACTGAAGCAATAGGTCATTACGTGTCGCTCCTCCATCGATCTTCAATTCTTTGAGGTCGGCGTGGGAATCTGCATTCATCGCGGTCAAGAGGTCGGCCGACTGGAAGGCGATCGATTCAAGCGCGGCCCGAGCGATATGTTCCTTCCCCGTTCCACGCGTCAGGCCGATGATCATACCACGGGCGCGCTGGTCCCAGTGCGGCGCTCCCAAACCTGTGAGTGCGGGTACGAAGTAAACTCCGCCGTTGTCAGAAACGGCACCGGCGAGTCCATTGATCTCGTCTGAACTTTTTATGATCCCAAGAGAATCGCGAAGCCACTGGAAAACAGCTCCGCCAATGAATACCGAACCCTCGAGAGCGTAACTGATCGATCCCGCGATCTGCCAACCGACCGTTGAAAGCAACCGGTTCCGCGATGCCGCCGGCCTCGCCCCGGTGTTCTGCAGCATGAAGCATCCCGTGCCGTATGTGCATTTCGTCGAGCCTGTTTCGAAACAACTTTGACCGAAAAGTGCGGCCTGCTGGTCACCCGCAACGCCGGTAATGGAAACCCCGTCGAGCGCGTTTGGAGTGCGGATCTCGCCGTAAAACCCGCTTGACCCCTTTATTTCCGGAAGTAACATATGCGGAATATCGAATATGTTGAGAAGCTCATCGTCCCATACACGCGTATGTATGTTGAAAAACATCGTTCGCGAGGCGTTAGAGACATCCGTTGCGTGTATTTTCCCACCTGTTAGACTCCAGATCAGCCAAGTATCGACTGTCCCAAACGCCAGTTCGCCTCGCTCGGCCCGATTGCGGGCGCCGGGGATATTATCGAGCAGCCATTGCAGCTTGCTCGCAGAAAAATAGGCGTCGACCTCCAGGCCGGTCTTCATCTTGATCAGTTCCGAATGTTCCGAACGTATTTGGTCACAGAATTCAGACGTTCGGCGGTCCTGCCAGACGATGGCATTGTATATCGGTAACCCGTTCTGACGGTCCCACACGATGGTGGTCTCGCGTTGATTTGTAATACCTACAGCGGCGATGTCTCTGGAGGTCAGATCGCATTTTCGGATGGCTTTGACCGCTGTCGCCGCTTGGCTTGCAAAAATTTCCTGCGGATCGTGTTCGACCCATCCCGGCCGTGGATAGATCTGTCGAAGTTCCGACTGAGCCATCGAAACGATTTCTCCGTAATGGTTGAAGACGATCGATCGGCTGCTGGTCGTCCCTTGATCGAAGGCAAGGATGTAGCTCATTGGCTGCTTACGGGATCAGTTTTAAATCTAACACAATTGATATTGATCGGCTGAAAAGGTATCCGCGCTGCTGGCGAAAGACAACCCCACGGAATAATCATTGACACATACGGATAAGACGATATAAACTTCCGACTCATGCCTTTCATATAAGGAGCAACAAATATGAGCGAATCCCTGAACGAGATCGAACGCGTTTTCCTGGCCCTGAGCGATAAAACGAGGATCCGACTGGTTGGTCTCATGGGCGACCGCGAGGTTAGCGTCAACTATCTTTGTGAATCTCTAGGAGAAAGCCAACCGAAGGTCTCCCGTCACCTTGCGTACCTACGGACGATGGGGATGGTAAACACCCGACGCGACGGGAAATGGATCTATTACAGCCTTTCGGAGCCGGAAAGCCGATTTGGCACACAGCTGCTCAGCGACACGATCACCTGGATCGCCTCGATCACCGAAGGTAGGGATTCACATAAAGAACGGGATTTGGGTCCGGAGCCAGATACTACAGAGGGGGAAGAAACATCTCAAAACAACATATATGTAAAAACAGATATGTCGTCGAAATCAAACGAATTAGAAATTCACTTGTTGTGATCTTTTACGTTGACGAAGTCGTATGGACAATGCCTGCACTTGTTCCCGCAGCAATACCCGCGTTCTCTGAGGTATATCTCGGTGAGCACCATCAGGCCGTTCTCGAAATAGAAATCCACCCCTTCACGTAGTCCCGGTGAATCGGCGATCGCCCCATCTTTCCGATCATTTTCGGACATAATATCCCAAAAACTCTTTGTTTCCTTCCGCACCCAATATTGGTGAATCGATCATTCCGCGGCATACCAAATCAATGCTTTCGGCAAATGTAGTTATATGGTCAACAACCTGCTCGTGCTTAACCGTATCCTTAACTATGCCTCCTTTGCCGACTTCGCCGCGGCCGACTTCGAATTGAGGTTTGATAAGCGCGATCACACGCCCGTGGTCTTTCAATAGCGGGACCACCGATGGCAAGATTTTTGTGAGTGAGATGAATGAAACGTCGACGACAGCGACATCGAAATGTTGTGCAAAATCTTGCGAAGTAAGATTTCTAGCATTCGTTTTTTCCCGAAGCTCGACGCGCGGATCATTGCGAAGCAGCCACACCATCTGATTTGTCCCGCTGTCGATCGCAACAACTTTCGCGGCCCCATGTTGCAAAAGACAATCGGTGAAGCCGCCAGTCGAGGAACCAATGTCCAGGCAATAGAAGCCTTTCACATCGATACCGAAGTTCTTCAAGGCGTGTTCCAACTTTAAGCCGCCACGGCTGACGTATCGGGATTCCGGCCCTTCCCCTTTGAGCCGAATAAAGGACGACAAGGTAACGAGTTCCGACGGCTTTTCGATACGGCGTTCGTCCGCCAGGACAACCCCTGACAGCACCAAAGCTTGCGCCTTCGTGCGCGAATGCGCGAGTCCGCGGTCGACAAGCAGCTTATCGATTCGCTCCTTTTCAGGTCTCGTCTTGTTGCCGGAAGACATTTAGATATTGTTTTCCGAACAGGGTATTCTTAGCAAAAGGGATGGGCATGCCGAAAACAAATGCTTTCACGAAATTTGCGTGGTTTGCGCTCGCGTACAATTTAGTCGTTATCCTTTGGGGCGTGTTTTTGCGTGCATCATATTCCGGTGACGGTTGCGGGCAGCATTGGCTCACGTGCGGCGGCGAGGCGATCCCGACAGCCCCGCAGCTGAAAACCGCCATCGAGTTTTCGCACAGGATCACAACTGTGTTCGCCGGATCGGTAGTTGTTGTCTTGGCGGTTTGGGCGTTTCTGAAACGGAGGACCCAGAAATATGTCGCCTTTTTCGCGGCCATGTCGCTGCTGTTCATCGTGATCGAGGGAGCGATCGGCGGCGGCCTGGTGCTTACAGGAAATACGGCAGCAAATTGGACGCCGTCACGGCCATATTGGACCGCTGGCCATTTGATCAATACCTTCATATTGATCGCGTTTCTCGCTGTGACTGCATGGTCTGCGTCGGATTCCCGGAAGTTTAGAAGCGATATTTCGAACAAGTCCATCGGCCTCGGGGTTGCCGGGACATTCGCCTTGTTTTTCGTCGGCGTTACAGGCTCGATGGCGGCATTGACGACAATGCTTTTCCCCGCTGAAACGCTTAGCCAGGGGATCTCGATGGACTTCGATCCAGCTTCGCATCCGCTGCTTCGTCTGCGTATTTTCCACCCGATCAGCGCGATCATTGCCGCGATCGGAGTGTTGTTTATTAGTGGTTGGGTTCGAGCGAATTCGGGCGTAAGCGACGCTCAATGGTGGGCAAAAACGACATCAGTTTTGGTCTTGTTACAGATCGCATTCGGCGCGGCCACACTGTTGATGCTTGGGCCGATCGTTATGCAGTTGGGACACCTGCTGTTGGCCGATCTCGTCTGGATCGCATTTGTACTAATGTTCGCGAACCACTTAAACGGAAGTCAATTGGAGTGATCGTCTCGCCATTTTTCTCCCTGCACGACGGCCTCATCGAGAGCATTTTGCAGTTCTGATCGCTTTTGTTCCAGATCCTCATCCTTTGCGTTCATGTCTACGTAGATCGGCTTTGAGAAAATGATATTGGATCTGGAAAACGGCATTGGTATTTGAAGCCGATCCCAATTCCTTACTCGCCAGAACGATCTGCACTCCACAACAAACGGCAGAACCGGATTTCCCGTTTTCTTTGCGAGCAGAATCGGTCCTGATTTTGCAACGTATCTGGGGCCCTTTGGGCCGTCAACAGTGAAACCGGCCGGCGCGCCTTTCTTCATCGCCCGTATAAGCCCTACGAGGCCCTGGACGGCGCCGCGGGTGGACGAACCTTTGACGATCCCAAAGCCGAACCGTTGAATGCATCGTGCGGTAAATTCGCTGTCGAAACTTTGTGAAGAAAGTACGATGATCCCGCGATCGCGAAAAAAATACGTGCCGGCGAGCATCCTGTCATGCCAAAATGTGTATATCGGCTGCTTCCCGGCCGAGACGATCTCTTCCTCGAATTCGGGATTCGTTACTTGATACCTAAGCGTCATCCCGACCAGTTTCAGCATCACATAAGCGAACAGGCCCGTAAAACGAATGATCAACCGTTCTCGAAATGTGTATCTATCAAGCGGTCCGAATTTGTATGGCTCAGCCAAATCGGTCTGCATCAATGGCAAATATGTCGCAGTTTCGATATCATTTGCAACACAAGCCTTTATAAAATCGTTCTAATAATTAGGTTTTGACCCAGCGAATGCAGCGACGCATATTGATAATCGACGACCACGACGATCTCGCCTCGGCGACCGAGGAGGTATTCGTCGAGTTGGGCCACCAAGTCGATATAGTCGATAACCGAGACGACGCGCTAAAGATAGAAAATATTGAGGGTTACGACCTGGTCATTACGGACCTGGACGTTGGCCGCCCGGAAAAAAGCTTCGGCAAGAACGGCAGCCAGCCTGTTTGCCTACCGAAGGTCGAATCGGTCGACACGCCGGGCCACGTAAAGGCCTTCAAGATCTGCGCGACGAATTACGGCAGGGACGAATTCCGAGAAGAAGAGTTAAAAGACCTCGTCGCGACCGTGCTCGACTTCAAGGCACGTTTCGTGGACAAGACTTCGATCGTTCAGGACCTGCACGAGAATATCGAGTTCGAGCTCCCGAGCTCGATCTCGCTTATGCACATCGTTTTGGAGTATTTGCTGAAACGCGTTGAAAAGCTGGGGGTAATTAAGTCGGAACAGTCGAACCTTTTCGTGGCCCTCGACGAGGCATTCGTTAACGCGGTCAAACACGGCAACAAATTCGACGAGAAGAAGATGATCCGTATCACGGCGGAGGTCTCAAAGGAAGAGGCCCGCTTTACGATCGAGGACGAAGGCGAGGGCTTTGACGTTCACAGCATTCCGGACCCGCTCGACCCCGAAAATTTATTCAAAACCAGCGGCCGAGGCGTACTCTTTATTTACAACATCATGGACGAGGTCCAGTACAACGACCGCGGAAACCGCCTGACAATGGTCAAACGCAGCAGCCCCGAAACAGTGACAAAGTGACCGGTCCCCAGACCGAACCGTTCCTGCCCAGAACCGAACCATTTTGCATTTAGATCGAACCGTTTTCCCCGAAAACCGAACCGTTTTGGTAATAAAACGAACCGTTTTTAACGGGTGAAAGGAAGATTTTGATACTGCCTCCGACGCCTGGGGCTGACCCTTTTGCCACTGGTTTCACCACCGGCTTTGCTCCTGCCTCCGATGTCCTCCCTGGCAGTCATCGTGCGAATGATCCGCAAAACTCGATTCACCCAAAAAAAGGGCTATAGACACCGAAAGTGAAATATATGGAAAACCGTAT
>JAICPV010000507.1 GCA_025929655.1 Pyrinomonadaceae bacterium | reverse complement strand
GCTCGCCCAGTCTCTTTTTCTGTTACTACGCCGTAATTATCGACGCCTTAATGCCGGTTAGTTCCGAAAAATCCTTTGTGTAGATCTTATCCACGGTTCGAAGTTTATTGACGATCTCGATCACGTCCTGCGTGGTTACCAGGCCGCCTTCGAAATGTTCGATCGCCCAATGCTTGATGTTTGAGGCGATCGAGAGGGTTTCTTCTATCGAGCGAAGCATTTGCGATCGTGTTTGCATTCCCGAGCCGAGTTTTCCCGACTGCGCGGCATCTATCGCGGGCCAGAAGTCTGTGCCGCCGCGGATCCATTCCTCCCGCCATCGCATTTTCGGGTCGAATATTACGCGTCCTGAGGGCACTTGCAAATAAAGCAGGTCGACGAAGCTTTCGGCGAGAAACTCATTTGCCGTCTTGTTCTGACAACTGTTGTTCTGACTGTTGTTGATCGGCGACGGCAGGTTCTTCCAAAGTCGTCTGTAGACCGCCGAGAGCGGCTGACGCAGCTCCCGGTTCGAATCATCGAACGACAAGACGTAATCGCCGACGTCCATTGCGAGGCTCGCAGCGATGGAAAAGACATACGGCGAATCGAATTTCTCCAGGTTCCGCAGGACGTTTTCGAACCACCAGGTATCGGTCTCGGTGAACCAATTTAGCAAGCCTGGATTCTTTAGTTTGAAACCCGGTACGTAGGCATCTTCGAGAACGGCGTCGAGATCGGTTTCGGTCAAACGATCGGTATTATTTTGTATCGCGGCGAGGTTTCGAGTCCAGGCCGACTGAAGAATGTGGTTCGCTGTCACTCGTTTCCCACGCCGTTTCAGTGCAAGTCCCAAATGCGGCCGGTCAGCGAAGGGCAGCGCCACTGAATCGAATTCGAGCCGCGACGACACGTTTATCTCGAAGGCGAGAAAGTTAGACATACACGTCAGGTACTGGAAAGGCTGAGAAACGCCGAAACGACCTTGGGATCGAATTCGATGCCGGCGAGCTGGGTCAAGTGTTTTCGCGCATCCTCTGTGCTGACGGCTTTCCGGAACGGCCGGTCAGCAGTCATGGATGCGTAGGCGTCGGCGACGCGAAGAATTCTCGCATTCAATGGAATTATTTCGCGTTCGAGTGCGTCCGGGTAGCCCTCGCCGTTCCACCACTCGTGGTGCCAGCGGATAAGGAGCTGCACACCTTTCCCCAGGCCCCGCTTAGCCGCATCTTGTTCTCCGATCACCGTGTGCCGCTGCATATCGTGATACTCGGCGTCTGTCAACTCCCGGGCCGCCGAAATATAATCCCGTTTCATCGCCATTTCGCCAATATCGTGCAGCAACGCTGCCTGCTGAAGCACAAAACGGTCGTGCTCGGCAATATGAAATCCTGCTGCGATCGAATCCGCGAGCTCCGCGACACGCAAGCCGTGAGCATGCGAATAACGCTCGAATTCGTCCATCTGGGACGAAAGCTCGAGAAGTTTTTCATCAAATTGAGTTCCGGATCGGGCGGAGATCATCGGTGAAAGTATAGCAAAAAGGAGGAGAACGATTACGTAAGGTCAGGAAGCCATCTTTCGCAAGCGATCTTGCGCTTCTCTACTGCCGGGAACAATTTCTAGAAAGCGCTTGAGTTCGCCGACGGCACGTTTCTGCATATCGATCTCAAGCAGGAAATCGACGAGCATCATTCGGATCTTTTCATCGCTCGGGGCGAGTTTCGTCGCAGTTTGAAATTCGCCTAGGGCTTTATGGTCCTGCCCCTCGAACGCCGATAGCGCCTTGCCGTAGTAAGCGTGAAACTGCGGATTTTCCGGACTGTAATGAACCGATCGGCTGAGCAGCGTGACCGCCTGTTCGTGGTCGCCTTGTTTCAGGCAGATGAGCGCCTGCTCGAAGCTTTGCAGCGCGGAATCTCTTTTATTGTCGAGCCGTCCATCGGCCGGCCCGCCGTCGCGAAGCCGTTCTTCGCGGGCCTCGATCTCCTTGCGCATCTTGAAGTTGTACGACTCGCGGGCTTCCGCGTCCTTCAACGTTTCGTAAGCGTGCGCCAGAGACGTGAATGCCGCCTCGACGCGTTTGAGCGTTTTGGGGTTTTCACGATGGTATTTGTCCGGATGAAAGAGTTTTGCGAGGCCGAAATAAGTTTGTTTGATATCGATGATCTCGGCGTCACCTGGCAGTCCGAGGATGTCATAGTGGGTTTCGG
>JAICPV010000496.1 GCA_025929655.1 Pyrinomonadaceae bacterium | reverse complement strand
TCCGTTTCGTAGTAGCGGACCAACGCCTGATTGTCGAGTCGGTTTATCTCGATCTCGCCGTCCGGTATTTTCATGTCGGCCGGGAATTCGAACATCGATGCGAACGATTCCAGATTAAGAAATTTGAGTTCGACTCCGGAAGGCGGGTCAAGCGGCTTTTCAAAAGGAGCTTTTTTCGCAAGCGCGAACCCCCAAACACCGAAGCTTGGGACTGTCGTCTGATACGGGCGGACAATAAAGCCTGATGCTTCAAGTGTCTTTATGATCGACCAATAAGATGTTCTGGCGATCAGCGGGGAAGTGCATTGGATTACGACCGCTGATTCAGGTTTTAGTTTCTGTTTTAACAAATTGTAGAAACGCGTCGAATAGAGTTTACCCAAAGCAAAATTATTCGGATCGGGGAAATCGACGATCGCGATATCGAACGGTTCCGTTTGAGTATTGTCGAGCCAAACGAATGCGTCGCCGTTGGTTACCGAAACGCGCGGATCGTCGAAGGCGTTCCCATTCAGCTCGGCAAGCGGCGGAAAAGCCTCGGAGAGGCCGGTCATCATTGGATCAAGATCAACTATTTGAACTTGCTCGACCGTTCTGTACTTCAAGATCTCGCGAAGCGCCAATCCGTCCCCGCCACCCAATACGAGCACGCGTTTCGCCTCGCCGTTAAATGCGGCGAATGCCGGATGCACCAATGCTTCGTGATACCGATACTCATCGAACGAATTGAATTGAAGGTTTCCGTTAAGGAAAAGCGCGTGGCCGGTCTTACCTTTGGTAACAACGATCCGTTGATACGGCGAGCTCTTCGCATACACGATCGTGTCGGTGAACAGGCCGTCTTCCGCAAGGGTGGTAAGACTGTCGGCTTTGACCAGCGCAATGCCGAGACCAACGAGCACGATCGCACCTTTGACCCGCAGGATCCTTAGTTTTCGATTTTTGATGAGAGGTTCAAGGAGCCATGTTGCCCAGAGCCCGACCGCTGCGTTCAACATTCCAAAGAGCAGGGAAGTGCGATTTAATCCAAGTTTTGGAACCAAAAAAATCGGGAAGAGCAGCGACGCGACGAGCGCGCCGACGTAATCGAGCGCCAGGACACGCGATACAAGTTCCTTGAAATCGAGTTCGTCTTTCAGGATCCGCATCAGCAGCGGAATCTCCAGCCCGACGAGCGTTCCGATAACGAAAACCATTGTGTAAAGAACAATTCCGAAATACGAAACGTACGCGAACGTCAGAAAGAGTAACGGCGCCGAAAAGCCGCCGACCACCGCTACGGCCAATTCTATGTCGATGAATTTCTCGGGAACGTTCTTATCGATGAACCGCGAAAGGTAGGAGCCGACGCCCATCGCGAAAAGATAGATACCGATTATGAAGGAAAACTGTGTTACGGAATCGCCAAGAACGTAAGAGGAAAGCGTGCCGGCGAGCAGTTCGTAGATCAGCCCGCACGTGGCGATGATGATCACGTTGAGGAAAAGTAGCGGTGTGCGCTTCATTCTTATTCAAACAGGATGCACAGGATGGACAGGATGTAAAAGCACGGCTATCCTGCATATCCTGTCTATCCTGTTTGAATTTCTAATTTCCCTGTATCGCGGCAGCGATGATCATAGCGATCCCGATTATCAGAGCGCCGATGATGATCGCGAGTGCGGTATTGTGATCCTCTTCGATCTCCTTTTTTACAGAGAAAGGCGAGACCAGCACGACGATCAGGAACGCGACCGCGAATACTATCAACCCGATCACTACGAAGATAACGGTCGTAAGCAGCACGGGCAAAAGCTCTTCGAGCTTCACGATCATTCCCAAAAATGGCGCGGAAGCCAATAAATTAAGCATTATTTTCCTCCTCGAAATCCTGTATAGATGAACGGCACCCCGAGCCGCGACCTGCTCCCGGAATTGGCGAGCTCCCATCCGAACCAAGCAGCAGCGGAATATGCGACAAGCACGCCTGCCGCGAATACCGTATAAATCACTTTCAACATAGCAACTCCCTATTCGTCTGAAGAATCGTCCGAGCTCACGCTGAACATACTGTCTTTCCAACGGCTCGATTCGAAGCTCCATTTACGTATCAAGCCGAAGATCGGGACCAGTGCCAAGGCCACCAGTGCACAGAAAAAGTTAACACCGCGATTTACATTCTGCTCGACCTTGACCGTTATCGGCATTGCCTGCTGCCAATTTTGCCACGTTCCCTCGACGCGCAATGTGTACTTGCCCCCCGGTAGGGCCGAAAGCGTCGCATCCTGGGTTTGCCCG
>JAICPV010000455.1 GCA_025929655.1 Pyrinomonadaceae bacterium | reverse complement strand
TGCGTCGCTACCCCGAGGTGGAATGCAACAATACACATGTTCGCACACGCCTCCCGGTACGGGTGGGCTAACCCCTTAAAGTACGGGTTTCCCCCGCCCTTCCGGTCAGGCTTCTGCGATCGGCTGTCAGTAGCAGGGACCTCTTTACTCCACATCCAATATAGAAATATCGGGGCGGTAAGAAGAACTTCTGTTCGATTCCCGAAAGCCAGCGCGAAAAACGCGCCGGCGATCATCGGCATTCGGTTTACCAATGTGAAATAGATCGCGCCCAGCACTCCTACCAGCGCGAAGGCCAGAGCGAGCTGCCATGCGCCGCCGAAGGTCACGTTCGTCCATGTCCAAGTTCCGAAAAGCATGCCGAGGGTCAACAATATCGCCCGTGCCGTGCTGACTTCATACCACCGAGCGATCAACAGCATAAACAGCGCGCTGAATCCTGCGCAAAGCGCGGCGATGAACGCGGACGGCATTTCCGTGATCAATCCGGCCGTTTTTAGCGATCCGAACGGCAGCATTGTGACGACCGCGCCAAACGGAAAAACGGAATACCAAAGCCCTCCAAAGGGAACGAACTCGTTTAGCCATTGCGGAGGTTTTTCGGCGAAACCGATGCTGCCGTGTAGGAAATTCTCAGCGACGCGGAAAGTGTAATCGTAGAAGACGCTCGGCTTGGGATTGGAAAAGTAGTAAAGGAAGGCGGAGACGGCTGATACAGATATGATCAGCGGGTTGCTGATCTTTTCGGCCGCAGGAGCGGACTCAGATGTCCGAGTCTCCTTACGCGCCATAGATCTTCAGTTTAAACTCGTCGTTGGACGAGTAAAGCTCGGCGCGACGGCCCGAGATGCGTTCGGATTGCTTCAGTACCATCGGAAGCCCACCGTTCGGCACGGCGGTTCCATATTCACGCCGCTTAAAAACCGAAGCAATTTGCGGATTCAGCCGCTGCGTTATCCCGTACCTTATCGCCCGCGAGCCCGGCGGAACAAAGCCTTTGGTCCTGCGGGCATTCACGAATTCGATCGAGCTGTCGTAGATGAATATCCGGGTCGCAATGTCGCGAAGTACCATATCGCGGTGCACGAGAGCGTTTGCGATCGCTTCGCGGATCGCGTAAACGTGATAGCGCGCCCGCGGCCTGACGGGCAGCGATTGGTCGACCGCCGCTTTTTTCGGGCGATCCTTAACGAGATCGCAATAACGTTCGATAAATCTCAGGATACCGTCGTGCTGGGTGTGAAGATTGCCGGTAATGTCTACTTTCTCGATAAGCTGCGCGTTACCGTTGTCGCCCGAAAATCTAGCGACTGTCACTCGCGAACGCGGAAACAATTCCTGTATGCGTTCATCTTTTCCGAAAAGCACCATCGCAGCGACCGTTGGATAGAATTCGTCCTGAATTCCCGCGGCCATCAAAAGGTCCTTTTTCAGAAAATCGGCGGTGTGGTAAAGATTCGCGGTCGGACTGGTATCCTCGAAACCCGAAGCGAAGGTCCATAAAAGGCCGTCGTCGAAGTCACTCTCTTCAGCATTGAAAAGCGGAACATTCTCATATCCGAGCGGCCTGATCTCGTCCAGCCACATCGAGATCTGCTCGCGTGCGACCTCACGTTTTTCCGCTCCAAACCGCATGTAAAACCTGCCGTCGAGCGTTCTATACGGGCGGCTCCGAGCCTCGATGTCGAGAGCGACGACGCGTTTCCCGCTGTCGAAGGCGATCATATCGATCAGGGGGATGATCGGAGGCACGATCTCTTCACGGCATATGCGTACAAGCTCGTCGCGGACAAGTTCAGGGTCGCTTACACCCTCGATCCTTAGTTGGTCATTGATACCGAAAATTATCGTTCCGCCATTCGTATTCGCCAGGGCGACAATCCCCTGCGTGATGCGTTCGACATTTGAAAGCTTTACTTTGAGCTCAAGATACGAATCTTCGCCGCCCCGGATCAGACGCAGAAGTTCGCTGCGCGTCGTGATCTGCGCCGGCTCGTTTAGGAGATATTCCTGATGTGTACGGTCTGCCGGTGACTGGGCTCGTTGGCTGTGGCGAAATTTTCGTCGGGGCATAGGTCCGGCGTGTCTATTTTGTCAAGACGGACCACACCTCGCATCCGCCCGAATGCCGTCGCAGGCATTGCTGGATTCACCTTTCGAAAAGGCTGATTTCATTGAAACATCCTGCCGAGGGTTTGTAAACACCGAGGGTAAACCCGCGAACACTTTGACAAGCATAAGCGTTTCGATTATCAAGGAATTAACTTCACGTGCAGCACGCATCGAACATCGCATACGTCGGTCTCGGTTCGAATCTCGGCGACCGTGCCGGAAACATGCTTATGGCGATCCGCGGGCTGATCGAGGCGAGCCTTGAAATATCAAAGCTTTCCTCGATCTACGAGACGGAGCCCGTCGCGATGGAGGACGCTCCGCCGTTCCTCAACATGGTCGCCGAAGTGCGAACCGGAACGATCGCGCCGACTCAGATGATGGCCCGGATGCTTCGTATCGAGTATTTGCTTGGTAGAAAGGACAAAAATTTGAACGTTCCGCGAACGATCGATCTCGACCTGCTTTTTTTTGGCGACCAAAAGCTTTCTACTCCGTTCT
>JAICPV010000543.1 GCA_025929655.1 Pyrinomonadaceae bacterium | reverse complement strand
CAATATCGCGGACGCAGGATCATAAACGCCGCTGGAAAGGCGATAATTCCCGGCCTGATCAATACTCACACCCACGTTCCGATGTCGCTGTTTCGAGGGATCTCGGACGACCTCGACCTGAACGACTGGCTGACGAAATACATCTTCCCGGCGGAAGCGAAGAATGTTGACGAAGCGTTCGTTCGAGCGGGGACGCGGCTCGGGCTTGCTGAAATGATCCGCGGCGGAACGACGACGTATTGCGACATGTATTATTTCGAGAGCGCGATCGCCGAGGAGACCAAACGTGCCGGCATGCGAGGCGTCCTTGGTGAGACGGTGCTCGACTTCCCCGCGCCCGACAACAAGACCTGGGACGCGATGATGAGTTACACCGACCGCTTCCTTGCGCGTTGGAAGAACGACGCCCTCATTGTCCCGGCGGTCGCACCGCACGCCCCGTACACGCTGTCCACGGATCATCTAAAGGCCGTGCGGACGCTCTCCGACAGCCACAATTCGCCGATCCTGATCCACGTCGCGGAGACCAGGAAAGAGGTAGATGACATCACGAAACAATACGGCGCTTCGCCGATTGCATATCTCGACCGCATCGGTTTCCTGAACGACAGCGTCCTCGCGGCCCATACTGTCTGGCTCACGGACGTGGAGATCAACATAATGAAATTGCGCGGTGTCGGTTCGGGTCATTGTCCCCAGTCGAATATGAAGCTGGCGTCCGGAACGGCTCGAATCCCCCTAATGCTTTCGAAAGATATGGATGTCGGCTTGGGAACGGACGGGGCCGCATCGAACAACGACCTTAGTATGTGGGAAGAAATGGATTCGGCTGCAAAGCTGCACAAGCAGTTTTCCGGGGATCCGAAGGTTGCGACCGCGGAACAGGTCTTCGAAATGGCTACTATTCGAGGTGCAAGAGCATTGGATCTCGATAAGATAACCGGTTCCATAGTGGTCGGCAAGCGTGCCGATATCGCCATCGTAGATATGGATTCGCTTCACCAAACGCCTTATTTCAACGTCTATTCGGCGCTTGTTTATTCGACCAAAGCGTCCGACGTCCGGACGGTCATCATAAACGGCAGGATCGTCATGCTCGACCGCCGTTTGCTCACGTTAAACGAAAGTGCTATAAAAAAAGACGCAAATCTTTACCGAGAAAAAATCATCAAAAGCTTGTCGAATTGATGTTCGGGCCCTAAAAAAGCACGGTAATTGATGGTTTTCTTAGATAGGAAGTAAGTTTGGGTCGTTAAAGTGAGCCGGTTCCCCAAGTAGTTCGCTTGACCTTTACGGAGCATTCAACTCGAGACGTATGGAGAAGAAAATGCCGTTAAATGTCAGAAAGTTTGGTGCTTCGGCGCTATTGATTCTCGTGGGTTCCACCGCAGGCTTCTCGCAATCGCAGGCTGTAAATTCACCGAGTTCTGTACCGGAAGCCCCTGCACCGATAAAGACCGTCACCGCCGCTGAGGTGATGCGGGACCGCATCTCGAAGGCGAAGGCGTTCATCGCAATTCGTAATTACAACGCTGCGATCTACGAGCTCGAAATGCTCCGGCGCGAGACGAACGATTCGTCGGTACACGCCGTGGCGAACATTCTGCTGATGAACAGCTATCTCGAGCAGGGCAACTACGCAAAGGCACAAAACTTCCTCAACGAAGCGTTCAAAAATTTCAAAGCGAACAACGCTAACGGCTCAATGTTTTATTCGGCGGTCGCCGGCCAGGTCGTCAAAGGCGCACGCAGCCAGCTTGAGCGATATCGTTCGCTCGGACTAACGGTTTCCGACCGCAATCTTCCTCTCGAAGCGGTCAACGACATTGAAAAGATGCGCGAGACACTTGAGCTCGTGATCACGCAGACAAAGGAAGTATCCGCGAACAAAGCGCAGGCGTCCGTCGCGATGCCGATTCTGGAT
>JAICPV010000311.1 GCA_025929655.1 Pyrinomonadaceae bacterium | reverse complement strand
GGACCATCGGCAATAAAAAAAGGCCGCCTTCGGAGGCGGCCATTTCGTATAACTAAAAAATATAAATACTTCTTCAGGCTGCTAAAAGGTCGTTCGATGTTTCAGCGAAGACTCGCCGCCCGTTCAGGGCGTCGTCGATGATCTCGCGCACGGCCGAAGCATCCGGATTTACATCCATTCGGGCACAAGCCCGGAGGTGTCGGATGATCCCCTGCGTGGCGATGTCGATCGAATCGCCGTTCAATTTCATAAAACGGCGTGCCTGGATATGATCGATCTGCAGGATCCTTTCCTGCAATGTCATAGGTTTAGCTGCTGCCACTTTTTTCTCCTTTGCGAACTTAATTAACCCCTTGAAAACATTCAAGTTATTTAGCAGAAATCGTTCGCTTTTTGCAAAAATCCCCAACCCGCATTTTGCAATGCAGTTAGTTGAAAAATCTAACTAATGGGTTGCTGAAAAAATTACCGCGTTCGTACCGATTCCCTACTATGTTACAGAACTATAACAAAATGTAATGGTTATGTCACGATTTTTTTTGTAAAGCAGGCTCGCCGAAAATAAAAAGCCTCCGCGTTATGTGCGAAGGCTCTTGTAACCGCTGTAAATTCTTGTATTTCCTACGCTATCGAATCTTTCATCGCCTTGCCGATGCTGAACTTCACGGTCGTTTTGGCCGGGATCTTGATAACGGCGCCGGTTGCGGGATTGCGGCCCTCGCGCGCCTTGCGGTTTGTCTTTTTCAGCTTCCCGAAACCGGGGAGCGTAAATTCTCCGTTCTTCTTCACTTCGCTTGTTGCCATCTCCGCGAGCGTGTCGAAAAAGCTTTTAACATCTGACTTCTTCATTCCGGACGAATCAGCAAGCCTGCTGACGATCTCGGACTGGGTCATACGAGCCATAATTCAATTATCCTCCAAGTTGGTTTTGAATATTAATACTTCTTTTTTTTAAGAACTGCGATGCCGGCGAGGGATGAAACAGCAACGTCGGGTGATGTGTGTTCCAATTCTGTTAGCCAGCCTGATGGTCGGGGCGGCAAGATTCGAACTTGCGGCCTCACGGTCCCAAACCGTGCGCACTACCAGGCTGTGCTACGCCCCGTTGATCTTCACGCGAAACGGTTCCAAGCATCGGATTTTACAGGCGAATATTGGGGTGGTCAAGCGAAATCGCGTAAATATCGGATTATTTTCGCTATCGCGGCGGCCCGGTGGCTGATCGAATTCTTAACGTCATCGGACAATTCTCCGAGAGTTTGGTCATAACCATCGGGAATGAAGATCGGATCGTAGCCGAAACCGTTCTCGCCGCGCGCCTCGTTCGCGATGGTACCGTCGCATATGCCTTCGGCTTCGAAAAGGATCTTGCCAGTTCGGTCCGCCAACGCGACGTGCGAAACGAAACGCGCACTCCGGTCGACGGACCTCGACATTTCGAACTCGCTTAGCAGCTTTGCGATCTTTACGTCGTGATCTGTCTCTTTCCCGGCGTACCTTGCAGAATGTACGCCCGGCTTTCCGCCGAGTGCTGCAACTTCAAGTCCGGAATCCTCAGCGAGAGTGTGAACGCCGCATTGCAGAGCGTATCCCGAGGCCTTTATTCTCGCGTTCTTGGAGAATGAATTGCCGGTCTCTTCGATCTCTGAGACGTGCGGGAATCCCTCGAGACCGATCACTTCGAATGGAAGTCCTTTGAGCAGAGCCCTCAATTCGCGAACCTTTCCGTGGTTTCTCGTTGCCAAAAGTATCTGCATATATCGAACCCCGCAAAGCCGAAAAATATTGCCTCGCGCGAAACAAATGATGTATAAATTAAATAGCGGTCCCACCGCAACCTGCCTGCTCTAAGCATCTTACTGGAGAATCCGATCTTGAAGGTTTTAGATCCGCTAATCGCAGATATCGAGCGCCTTAACGTCGCCGACGTGGAAGCGCTCGATCTCGGCGGAATTGAGTTCCCGACGGTAGCAGGCTCGGCGTCCGACCTCCATTTTGAGCTTGCACTTTGGGCCCGCGGACTGGAATGTTTTTGTTCGGTGGGGAAATACGCTTTTCGAACCGAAAACGCAGACGCCGCGGAAAAGCAGAATTTTCGCAGCGAATTCCAGATCACACATGCGGTCCTCGTTAAATGTGGCGAACTGATAGAAGAAATGGGCCGGGTTACAGAAGGCGGCCTCGCAGCGGATGTCATCGAATTTCGCAACTCGATCAAAGCCCTGATCCTTTGCAACAACGCTTTGGTTCGCAACCGGTGGCTGAACTTCGCGGAATGGCACGCGTGGTGCGGGATGGTCTCGGAACGTCTTGCCGGATGCCGACTGTACCTAGATTTCGACCACGAATTCGAAGAGCGAGGGATCGCATTCCTTCCAACGGCTTTGAATCGATTTATCGGACCAGAAAAATTCGATCGTAGAGACCGGGAAGATCTGCGAAGCTGCTTGTCGAAACTCGGTGGCATTCTCGAGGCTCTGGAACACGTTCGCAAGATGCTGAACCGCGACGCGCCGCTCAAGCCTGTCATCGCGATCTTTGCCTTTGTTTACGAAACGGTGAACGAGCTTGTTTTCGAGATCGGTGAAAGGTTGTCCTTGCACGATGACGAGACGGGCGAGGTTTTCGGCATGCTGGATGCGACCGCATACACACTCGCCATCGAATCGAGGAAGGTCTATTCGCATGAGCTTGCATCGGTAATCGGGACGAGGTCCGCCACGCTGGTTTTTGCACGTGTCGAAGCCGCCTTCGGGATTCTGAACGACAACATTCGCCATCTGCTGGCGGGTTTCGCAAAATTAACGGGACCGCAACAGGACGCTGCGGACCTTTTCCCTGAGTTCGCCGAGAAACTGAAGCATTCGATCGAGCTTCGTGAAAGCCTCTGGTCGATTCTGAACGCCGTACGGACGGCAGAGGCGGAGGCCTCTGATGCTCAGATGGAAGACCTGCGCCCGCGGCTCCAGGAATTTCTTCATTCCAAACTGAGCTACCTGTTTTACAAAGACCACGAAACCTTTGAGCGATTTTGCGAAGAGATAATGATGAGTGAGGGTGGGTCGGACGTACGGCCGCTGCTTCATCGTTTTTCGGCCTATGTTGAAACGCTTTTCAATCAGGTCGGAATGCGGGTCGTGCTGGCAAATCATTCGTTCGCGCCCGGCAACGATCATTGAGCACGTAGAGTCGACAGCGGTTTCTTGAACAGCACGTCGAAGCTGGCGGCCACGCCCACGATCACGACGATGGCCGCGGTCACCGCTATCCCTATTAAAGACAGCAGCGGTTGAAATCCCCATTCGATATCCAATAGAAACCTGCTTACGATATACGACAGCGCGATCGCGAAACTCGCTCCGATCGACCCGGCAAGCAACCCTAAAACGCCGTACTCTGAAAACAGGATCGCCGCGAGCGTCGATCGCCGTGCGCCGAGCGTCTTTAGGATCGCGTTTTCGTAAATACGCTGGGATTTCGTTAATGCTATTGAACCGATAAAAATAAGGATCCCGCTGAACATAACAAAACTGCCCACGAAGGAAACCGCGATCACGAAATTGTTAATCAGCCGCTGGACGGTTGAAATAATGTCCGCGACGTCAAAAACCTGTACGTTTGGGAAAAGCTCCACCGCCTCGCGCTGAAGACGCTGGCGTTCGGTCGGGCCCAACCGGCTCAACGTCGTTGCAGCGAATGTTTGCGGCGCGGATTCCAGTACGCCCGGTTTAAAAACGAACACGAACGCAGTTCGCGTGTTTCGGACATCTATCTTCCGGAGGCTTCCCACACGGACCGTGACCTTTCGCCCCGAAATGTCGAAGGTCATCGAGTCTCCGGGTCGAATGCCAGAACGCTCGGCCACGCCTTCTTCGACAGAAACTTCCGGGATATCGGATGCCGTCCACCATCT
>JAICPV010000049.1 GCA_025929655.1 Pyrinomonadaceae bacterium | reverse complement strand
GCGGACGCGAGAGCGCCGGCGAGAAGTAAATTATTGTCGTTCTGACGAAGCCCGCGAAAGATGTATGTCCCAAGTCCGCCAGCGCCCACAGCGGCTGCCACCGTTGCGACTCCGACACAAATAACGACCGCAACGCGGATACCGGTCAGGATCACCGGCGCGGCAAGCGGCAGCTCCACCCGCCGCAAAACCTGCGAGTCCGTCATCCCCATCGCGGTCGCTGCCTCGCGTACCTTCGGATCCATGCCTAAAATGCCCGTGACCGTATTTCGGATGATCGGCAAGAGAGCGTAAAGCGCAAGTGCGATGATCGCCGTACGCGCACCGATGCCGCCGATGAACGGAATGGGGATCAGTAGTCCAAACAACGCAAGGCTGGGAACCGTCTGCATCACATTCGCGAATCCCAGGATCGGAGTTTGAAGACTCTTGATCCGTGTTAGAAGGATCCCAAGCGGGAGCCCGATCATAACGGCAAGCCCGGTCGCGGCGAGCACGATAATGATATGCTCGCGCGTCAACACCAGCAGCTCGCGCCAATTCTCGCTTACGAATCTGAGGAACCCCCACATCGCCCGATATTGTACACCGTGATGCAGAAACTACCGGCCATTTTCGCGGCGTGCACGGAACAGGCATGTTATAAAAAAAGAATCTAATAATGATCGAATTGTCGAAAGATATCGTTTGCGATTTCGCTGCGGCGACCTCCCGCGAGTGGCTGGAAACGAACGGGATCGGCGGGTATGCATCCGGAACGGTTTCGGGCGCACACACGCGCCGTTACCATGGTTTGCTCGTAGCGGCGACAAAGCGGCCGCTCGGGCGTGCGGTCCTCTTATCAAAACTTGAGGAAATCTTTTTCGTTGACGGGAAGAAATTCGAGCTTTCGACGAATCAGTATCCGGACGCCGTTTACCCATCGGGTCACAAATATCTGACAAGTTTCCGACTTGATCCGTTCCCGATCTGGACCTTTGACGTCGCCGGCATCGAGATCGAAAAAAAGATCTTCATGCCGCACAGCCTGAACGCTACGGTCGTTACATGGTCGCTTTTGAAGGGAAAGCCGTTTGACGAGCCAAACCTAACGCTCGAAGTCCGGCCTTTGATCGCCTTCCGCGATCATCATCATCTCCGGCACGAATACGACATCGAAACAGCTATCAAAATAGAAAAGTCTCACGTTTCAATGAGGCCTGCCGCAGGCCTGCCGCCACTTTTTCTCACGGGCAATTTCGCTTCTGCGGAACCAAGCGGCCAGTGGTATCGAAATTTCGAGTATTCGATCGAGAAGGAGCGTGGTTTCGATTTTCACGAAGACCTGTATCAACCTTGCGTGCTGAGGTTTGATCTTTCGAAATCCGTTTCTTTGGCTGCTTCAACTAACGAGTTTCGAAAAACCGATCTCGAAGAACTCGAAATAAAGGAAATAAAACGGCGAGCTTCGCTGGTCGCCGGATCGAAAGCAGATGATGCGTTCGTGCGGAACCTTTTACTCGCGGCTGACCAGTTCATCGTCGACCGCGGCGAAGGCAAAACGATCATCGCCGGGTACCATTGGTTTTCGGATTGGGGACGCGACACGATGATCGCCCTTCCCGGACTGACGCTTGCGACCGATCGGCCGGCGATCGCGAAAAGCATTTTATCCGAATTTGCAAAACACATTTCCGAGGGAATGATCCCCAACCGGTTTCCCGACGTCGGCGATGAGCCGGAGTACAACACCGTCGACGCGACGCTATGGTTTTTCGAGGCGATCCGCGCTTATCTAGAAAAGACCGGCGATGAAGAATTCGTCAGGGACGCCTTATACGAAAAGCTCGTCGACATCGTCGACTGGCACATCCGCGGCACTCGGCACAAGATACACGTCGATACGGACGGACTCCTTTACGCCGGCGAGCCTGGCGTTCAGCTGACGTGGATGGATGCGAAGATCGGCGACTGGGTTGTGACGCCGCGAACCGGAAAAGCGGTGGAGATACAGGCCCTCTGGTATAACGCACTGCGGATAATGATCGATCTCGCTGCGAGGTTTGACGATGGCGATAGATCCGCAAATTTCGCTCAGATGGCTGACGTAGCGAAATCGAGTTTCAACGGTCAGTTCTGGAATGACGAAGCCGAATGCCTGTTCGACGTCGTCAACGGGGATGAAAAAGACGCGAGCATTCGCCCGAACCAGCTCTTCGCTGCGAGTCTGCACTATTCAATGCTCGATCCCGGAAAAAGCCGCAAGGTCGTTGAAAAAGTCGAGGCGGAGCTGCTTACGCCGTATGGGCTGCGTTCCCTTTCGCCCAGTGACCCGAGCTATGTTCGGGTTTACACGGGATCGCCCCGTGACCGAGATGCAGCCTATCATCAGGGCACGGTCTGGGCCTGGCTGATCGGTCCGTTCGTCGAAGCCTATAGAAAAACACATCAAGACGATACTGATATGGATGCCAAAATTGAGGAACTCACCTTCGCGTTCAAACAACATCTTTCCGAGGCGATGCTCGGCCAGGTCTCCGAGATATTCGATGCCGATCTTCCGCACCTTCCGCGCGGAAGCGCCGCACAGGCCTGGAGCGTTGCAGAAGTGCTTCGTGTTTTGGCGTTTGGGAAAGGACGGTGATCGCGCGGTTATCCGGCGCTCAGGCTAGCAGTTAAACCGCGTCGGGTTTGGGTTCCAGGATCTCGAAAGAACATTTGGGACGCTCACCTTTCTGGCAATGTTCCTTCACTTTAAGGCCGGTGACTTCTGATATAAAGGTTTCGGCCAACCTGCAAACTTCCGGATGCCGCGATACCGAAGTGTCGAACGGGCAGCTCGTTACGCTGGCTATCAAGACTTTATCGCCTTCATCCTTCAAAGCGGGAGCGCCGCCCATTGACTCGAACGTGGATATGGCCCTTGCGGCACGGCTTTCCAAAGTTTCGTGATCGTCAGGCGTGTTGCCGACGGCGAGCGAACGAGCCACTTCGGTAAGGATCGACTCCAATTCCTCGGCCCCGACTCTCCGCTTCAAGACCGTCAGCAGCTGATTGAACAATGTCGAATAGGCTTTCGGGTAGAGCTGTTCTGCTTCTGCGGTAAGGACGTAATGAACATGTGGTTTGCGCAAACCGGGCTGTGTGCCGCGCCGCTCGACCAACCCGTCGCGTTCGAGCGTCGCAAGATGAGCGCGAACGGCATTGTCGGTCAGCTCAAGTTTGGTCGATAGTTCTTCGACCGTGCCTACACCCCGACGCAACAGGCCGATCACCTGGCCGCGGGTCGATTCGAAGAAGTTCTGTCCGAATTTTGTACCTTTCATCACTGTCCTCCAGAGGAAGTATAAACAATTCTGAGAATAAGTACAATAACTCAAATAACCTCTTGACTTATTACATGACCCTGTGTATCTTGGAAGGAACCGAAAGGAAACCTTTGAAGAAAAAACAAATGGAGGCAACAAAAATGGAACATATATTCGATCAAGCACCCTTATCACGTACTGCCGGGGCCGACCGGGCGGTTGATACGACTAGGCCAAGTTACCAGGCATTTCAGATCCTGCGTTTGGGTTTCACCGTGGCTCCGATCTTAATGGGACTCGATAAATTCCTCGGCTTACTGGTCAACTGGCATCAGTACTTGCCGCCGGTCGCTCACAACATGCTCGGCGAATACGCGCAAACGTTTTTGTATGGCGTCGGCGTGATCGAGATCGTCGCCGGTATCGGCGTATTTCTAAAACCGAAACTCTTCGCATACGTGGTTGCGGCGTGGCTCGGTTTAATAATCGTGAATCTATTGCTGATCCCGGGTTATTTTGACGTCGCACTGCGAGACTTTGGCCTGCTTTTGGCAGCGCTCGCGCTCGGCCGCTTGAGTCAGGAGTATTCAGTTTAACGCCCGGGTCCAATTGGTCCGGCGGGCAACGTCACAATCAACGAAAGGAGACACGAAATGAAAGGAATAGCAGTTTTTCTCGCCCTGTTGATCGCAACAGCTTCTGTAAATGCTCAGCATATCGATCATTCTTCGACGAAGAACAACAGCAAGTCAGTTGATATGACGACGTTGATGAATAAGAAGCCGGAAGTGCTCGAACTCAATAGAGCGATGCGCGATCTCTGGTATGCCCACATGTATTGGACGCTGATCACCGTTGACGCTTACTTCAATGATCCAATAGGGCTGAATGCCAAACTTAACCGTTTGCTCCAAAACCAGAAGGACATTGGGGCCGCCATCGTTCCGTACTACGGCCAGGCCGCGGGCGATCAGTTAGCCAAACTACTTACAGAACATATAACCCTGGCGGTACCGGTGTTAAAGGCTGCGAAAGAAAATGACAATGTCGCTTTAAACAAAGCCATAAAGGATTGGTACGGGAATGCAAAGGAAATCGGAACCTTCCTGGCGTCAGTTAACCCAAAGCACTGGCGTGCCGACGAGACCCAGGCTGCATTAGAAATGCACATCACGCAGACCATCGCATATTCGGTAAGCATCCTTAAAGGAGAGTATTCGCAGTCTTTTGGAGGTTTCGAAGAAGCGACGCGGCACATGATCATGCTGGCGGATGTGTTGACCGAGGGAATCGCCAGACAATTCCCGGAGAAGTTTAAAATGATCACACTCTAAAATTGAAACTTCCGGGTTTCTGCTGGGCGCCTTTTGCTCCCGGCCGGTTGAGCGGAGAATATTCGGCCCAAAGAATGCGGTTTAGTGATGGTTACCATGGCAATTAATTCAACAACACCTGCGAGCACGGTAAAGGGGGTGCCCATTGTTTCGTATGAATCAGAAACAACGGTCGAGCGCGTTGCCGAGGCGAAGTTGCCGACCGAGTTCGGGGAGTTTCGAATCAGCGGCTATCGGTCGCTCATTTCGGACGAAGAATTCGTGGTGCTCGCAAGGGGTCAACTTCGGCCGGAGCGGCCCACGCTCGCGCGTATTCATTCACAGTGCCTGACGGGTGATGTATTCGGCTCGACGAAATGCGATTGCGGGCAGCAGCTCCGCGAGGCGATGCGACTTATCGCGAAAGAAGGGAGCGGCGTGATCGTCTACCAGCAGCAGGAAGGGCGCGGGATCGGGATCATAAACAAGATCCGCGCCTACGCGCTGCAGGACGCGGGAGCGGATACGGTCGAGGCGAATGAGCGCCTCGGGCTGGATGTCGACCTGCGTAGGTATGAACAGTGCGCCGAGATCCTGCGAGATCTCGGGATTCGGCGTGTACGCCTGATCTCGAACAATCCGGACAAACTACACGCAATAAAGGACGGCGGGCTGGTCCTGGTCGAGCGTGTGCCGCTCGCCGTGAAATTCCACCGAAGTTTTTCGCGATATTTAAGGACGAAACGCGCGCGTATGGGGCATTTGATCGATATCCCCGGAGGAACGCTGCCCGAATTGGGCGCGGTTGCCGAGATCAGCTGAGGGAAATATGAAGACGAGAGAGTATCCGGTAGCAAGATTGTCTGAGATAAAAGCCGGCGAAATGAAGCAGGTCAATGCGCACGGGACCGAAGTGTTACTGGCACGCATAGGCGACGAATGTTTCGCCGTCGGCGCCCATTGCACACATTACGGGGCCCCGCTGGTCGAAGGAATTCTGAGCGGCGAACGGATAATTTGTCCCTGGCACCACGCGTGTTTCAACGTGAAGACGGGCGATTTGGCGGAACCGCCCGCATTCGATGCCTTGCCGAGCTTCGACGTTCGGATCGCTGACGAGCAGATCTTCGTTAGCCTGCCGGAAGACTTGACCGATCGCCGCGTTCCGGAAATGACGAAGCGAACGACAGACGACGGGAGGACGTTCGTGATCCTGGGCGGCGGGGCGGCCGGTTTTATGGCTGCTCAGACCTTGCGAGAGGAAGGATTTCAGGGTCGCGTCATTCTCATCACTCGCGAAAACCGCCCGCCGTACGACCGGCCAAACTTAAGCAAGGACTATTTGCAAGGCCACGCCGAGCCCGAATGGATGCCGCTGCGTTCCGATGACTTTTTCGCCGAACACGATATCGAGATATGGGGCGAAAAAGAAGCCGTCAAGGTAAACTCATCGGCCAAACAGATCACATTCGAGGACGGAAACACGCTTGGATACGACGCGCTGCTCATAGCGACCGGCGGCGTGCCCCGCAAACTTCCATTTCAAACCGACGGGCAGGAAAATGTCTTTCTCCTGCGCAGTTTCGCAGATTCCGACGCGATCGTCGCGGCGGCCGAGACGGGGAAACACGCCGTTGTTATCGGTGCGAGCTTCATCGGTATGGAAGCTGCAAGCAGTTTGAAAACGCGCGGCTGCGAGGTCACGGTGGTCGCGCCTGACGAATTCCCTTTCCTAAAAATTCTCGGTAAGGAGATCGGGGATCTTTATCAGGGCATACACGAAAGCAAGGGTGTGAAGTTTCGGCTCGGAGAGCAAGTAAGGCGTTTTGCCGGCACTGCCGAACGCGTCGATGCCGTCTTACTCGAAAGCGGCGAGAGCCTTAACGCCGACCTCATAGTTGTCGGTGTCGGCGTAACGCCGGCCACCGGCTTTTTGGAAGGCATCGAGCTGCATAAAGACGACGGCGTGATCGCCGATGAATTCTTGCGCATCGCAGACGATTTGTATGCGGCCGGCGACATTGTGCATTTTCCGGACGCGCGGACAAAGGAATTGATCCGCATTGAGCACTGGCGCGTGGCGATGCAGCAGGGGCGCGTCGCGGCTCGAAATATGGCCGGAAAGCAGGAACCCTTTATCGCCGTCCCGTTCTTCTGGACGCGACAGTTCGACGAGACGCTCACCTATGTCGGCCACGCTAAAGAATGGGACAGGATCATCTTTGACGGCGAGGTCGCAAGTCAGGAGTTCCTGGCATTTTATGTGAAAGACAACAGAATTCTGGCGGTCGCGGGAATGAATCGAGATCGCGACATGGCCATTTGGGAAGAAAGGATCCGGAACGGCCGGGTCCTCTCGCCCGACCAACTGAGCGTCGGTTTGGCGGAAATTCAGAAGAACTCAACTGATTCATCGGGTTTTTCGGCTCGTGGCATATTGTGAAGGCGGTCGCGTTCAGATCGCTTTTACAGGTTTTCAAGGAGGAAGTATGACAGTACAAACGGAACAAAATAATACTGGCGAAGGTTTTAAGGTATCGCGTCGGGAACTTTTAACGGCGGGGGGTGCAACGCTCGTCGGTGCCGCGCTGGTCGGCTTGCCGTTGAAAGTTTCGGCTTCTGCGAAAGGAACGGATTACGCCTTTTTCCAGGACGAATGGATGAAGGAAGTCGTCCTGCCGAAAGCCGGCTCGAGAGACCCGGTCGAATTTTCGATCGCGGAAAGCAGATTCTGGAACGAGCAGATGATGGAACATGCGCAGTTTTTCATCATGCTCATGCCCGGAGCCGAGTTAGCGAATGAGCGCAGCGAGGCCGAGCGTTTTCAACGGAGCTTTGCGGATCAGCTTGCGAAGTCGAAGACTGCAAAGCTCGACCGCAGCAACTATGTAGCCTTTAATCGTGCGAATATCGAGGCCCTGAAGCCCTATGCCGATTGGAAACGAAGAAAGAGTGCTGAGCAGGCATCCGGCAAGATGAGAAGTCTCGTCTGGTCCACCTTCTTCGACCATACCGCGGTCGAGGCGGAACATTTGGTCGCGCGACTGGAGCAGTTTTCTCGAGGCGACACATCAACGGGGTTGAAGGAAACATCTGCGTTTTGGACCCAGATCATGGGCGAGCACGCCGATTTTATCGCTCATCTTCTGGACCCGGCCGAACGTGAGCTGATAATGAAAGCGATGAAGACGGCAGACGGTTTTCATAAAATGCATGACAGTTTGCCCGCCTCGAAGAACCCCGTGGAACGAATGGTCGACGAGATCATCGACTTCAAGGTCGCGGGCGAAAAAGGCATTATTGCCGGGAAGATCAAGAGCATTATCCATCCGTCGTTAGCCGACCATGTTCGGCGCGAAGCATTAAAAGCTGCGGATGATCTAAAGCGAGCCGCTTAGATCGCCGCCAGCGATACGGATGGGCGGCTTTCAAACAAGCGGGAACAAGGGGTCGGGATAGGCAGAACGTTAGACGAACTGACGGTCTGCCTATCACCGGAACTTCGAGCCGGATCGGTCCAGAATGCTTGCCCGAGGACAAGAATGTATGGACAAGAGCGTACTAAAGATCTGGACCGTCGGGCACTCGACACGCACGATCGATGATTTTCTCAGTTTGCTGGACGCAAATGGAATCGAAGCGGTCGCGGACGTTCGGAGCTTTCCCGGTTCCCGGCGCTACCCGCATTTCAACGCCGAAGCTCTCAGCGAAACTTTGAAGGCAAAGGGGATGGAACTTGTACCGCTGAAAAAACTAGGGGGTAGACGCCGGGCGCTCGCGGATTCAACGAACACTGTCTGGCGCAGCAAGGCGTTTCGCGGATACGCGGACTATATGGAAACCGCCGAATTCAAGGAGGGGATGCGCGAACTTATGAAATTATCGCGGCTCAAACGAACAGCGGTGATGTGTGCGGAAGCGGTTTGGTGGCGGTGTCATCGTTCGATGATCGCCGATTATTTGAAAGCGTCCGGCGTGATCGTAGAACACATAATGTCATCTGAGTCGAACGTCATTCACCCGTACACCGCCGCTGCACGGATCCGGAACGGGGAATTGACATACGGAAAAGAATAGTCACGGCATTCCCCGAGTGAGGGGCTAAGCTAAAGCTATGGAAATCATCGGTTGGGCCGGAACAGCGCTGGTCATTGTCGCTTACTATCCTCAGATCCGACACTTGTGGGTTGAAAAATGCGCATGGGGAATCAGCGTCTGGACGTGGTTTATCTGGTTGATCGCCAGCTTACTGCTTTTGATCTACTGCGTCGTTCGCGGAGAGGTATTGCTTAGCATTGTGCAGATGAGCAACATGGCATCGATCGTAATGACGATCGTTCTTGTCCGACGCAGCAACAATATTTGTCCCCATCATGTATCGATAGCTGAAAAGCGTGCAAACGTATAACAGTCAAGATCAAGAGAGTGTACGAACTGCAACGCGCATCCGACGGCGAACGACTCCTTGTCGACGGGCCGATGCCCCGGGGAAACATTGATCGCCTCGTTAGTCGCGGATCCTTCACCGCTCAACTCTTTACGTCTATGGGATTCGGTCGCGAAGTCTGCTGCACGAGCTGCTGGGCAAGGCCGATGAGAATTCCTTCAGGGCCCCGGATGTAGCAGAGCCGATACATTTCTTCATACTGGACCAAGTCGCCAACGATTTCAGCGCCGCGTTTTGCGAGCCGCGCGAGTGTATCGTCGATGTCCTCCACGGCGAACATAACGCGCAGATAACCGAGAGAATTCACTGGGGCCCTGCGGTGATCGGCGACCACGGGCGGCGCGAGGAATCGGGACATCTCGAGCCGGCTGTGACCGTCGGGCGTTCGCATCATGGCAATCTCGACTCGCATGTCGCGCAATCCAGTGACGCCATCTGCCCAGTCCCCTTGGATATGGGAGCGCCCCTCTAGTTCGAGGCCGAGTTCGGTAAAGAACTCGATCGCGGCGTCGATGTCTTCGACCACGATTCCGACGTTGTCCATCCGTATGACCGTCATGATGTCTCCTTCGCGCTCAACCCAGCGAATCTTCCGCTCTGCCGTTCCGTCGACCGCCTCCTCAGCCGCTTCTACCGTTTGCTTCGAACGGGACGAACGCCTTCGATCTAGCCGGATGTCCCGGTTGCCTGTTTGTTTCCGATTCGGCCCGTCCACTCAACAAGGGATTCGAGAAGCCGGCGGATGTACTTCTTTGTCGCCTCATCTGTCAGGTTGCCTTGTTCGTCAAATTTCTCGCCCGCTTTGCCGATCATAACCTCCGGCTGGTTGATGGGGAACATGTTGAGAAAGACCATCATCTGACGAAGGTGATACTGTGCACGCGCGGTCGCGATCCCGCCGATCGACGCTCCCATTATGGCTGCGGGCTTCCCGTTCCATGCACTGTCGCCGTAGGGCCTTGAAGCCCAGTCGATGGCGTTCTT
>JAICPV010000250.1 GCA_025929655.1 Pyrinomonadaceae bacterium | reverse complement strand
ATGCCCCCGCGGCCGATCTCACGCTCGATCCGGTAACTGCCCAGAACCTTCCCGACCATCGGGTCATCGTCCACATCATCTAGCAAAGCCGAAAGCACGGCTCCGCGGCCGTTTTCGTAAAGCGGCTTCTCGATAAAATCGCTCGCTTCTTCAAACTGAGAGAGGAGCTTTTCCACATCGGTGCGCAGATCCTTATCGCCCGCGGTTTTGTCTTCTAAAAACAGGCGCCGTTCGGCGGGCCCAAGTTCCAGGGCCTCGTGAAAGATCTCTTCTATCTGGTGCCAACGCTCAGGGGTCATCGGAAACGGAACAAACCACATCCCGCAGTGGGTCGAAACAATTGAATTCTATACCGTTTACGGAAACAAGACTACCGCTTCCCGCACGCAAAAAACAAGGGTAAATCCGCTATTGAGCAGATGAAAAAAGCCGACGAATCGTTTCCCGAAAGATCAATTCCGGCGTACCGTATGCGCAATATCAGCACGCGAAGCCGACCTAATAATCGCTTCGCGACCTTGCTCGAAGGCTATCGATCTCGGCGACGATTTGGCTGACCGCATCCGGAATGATCGAGCGCTTTAGCGGGAGCCCGAGAATAATTACGCTGGTCGGCGCGTTATTCGATGGATTTCGGCGAAGTGTCGTTTTCACCTCAACTTGGCCGGACGGGTAACCGATGACACCGATTCCCTTGCCGGCCGGTGCCGACGACGTGTATTCGAGTACCTGGCTAATGTCTTTGCGAAAGTCGTCTTTGAGCAGGTCGCTGATTTCGAACTTGTTGAGAAGATGAGATTTGTACTTCGCATCGATAAAGGCGGTCAATTCTTGTGTAAACAGAACCGCATCGGGTTCGAGTTGCCGCATTTCGCCATTATCGGGACCAGGGCGGGCAGCATCAAAACGAGGCCTGACAGCGAGTTTGCCACCTATCGAATGCGCGATCTTTTCAAAGACGTGCAGGGCGAATTTCCCGAATACGTCATTGAAATCGACACGCCACGCAGTGCTGGTTGAATACTCCCGTTTTAGAATTCTGTTTGCCTGTTCCTTGCAATCCTTCACGGCGGGGCGATCATTAGACTTTATGACAAAGGAATCTGTGGCGAGCGGCTTGTGCAGATACAATCTCCGCTCAATAAAATCAAGACGCGATCGAAACGTATTTCTTACGCGATATGGGACCCTCGACGAATGCAACTCCTTGTTGCAAATGTCAAAAACAAATCTGATCTGCCGAAATTCTCGATGAAACTCGCTCAAAACGTTTTGTCGAACGGGAAACCTAAGTTTGTTTTCTGCCTTATACTCCAGTTCCACATAGCGTTGCCAATTGATTTGACCGGCCGGCTCCCCCCGATCGGCTTCAACGCATTCAAACTTTCGCCATGGTTTCCGAAGTACCTGCTCTAAAGCCACCACGAATTTTACTGCTTCCAAATAAAAGGGCGGCCGAAAGTTGCCCCCCGAGGCGAGCGGCAGGCTGTCAACAACCTCAGGGCTTATCGCTTGTCCAAGCAGATCGAGGATCTCGACATAGTCTTCAAATCGTTCGCGGTCTGCGAACCGCGGAGAAACCACGAAATCCCCGATCTGTCTCCCCGTGTCCGGAGCGCGAAGCGGGATCGCTCCGATAAATTTTGAAGTTCGAAAAGCTATCTCGGACCGATGGTCCACACCAACGATCGAAGGGGTGACCTCCAGGAAGTCAAATTGACGAAGGTTATATGCGATGAATTTCTGAAGTGCTTCGCCTGGGTTTCTCTTGTCAGCCTTAGTAAACCATTTTCTGCAAAGGTCGAGTCCGTCGAGTAAATTCGACCTCTCAACAAGGCACGGAATCTCGCAAAAAAGATCCATATACTTTAATCGAAAAGAGACTGATCTATACGCTTCTGAAAATAAGAATTGAATTCTTCCTTCGCCGATCTTAGTAGTCCTTCCTGAAGATACTCTTTGATCAATGGGAAAAGCTCATACCTGATCCGGTTTGTCATTTCATCGGAAGTTGAAGCAATGAAATATCCCTGACCCGGCTGAAGAGAAAGCTCGTCACTCGTGGCATACCAACTGAATATTTCGTCAAATGCATCAAAATCGTCTTTGAAGAACTGTTCGCTATTGATCGCCGTGGGCCGAAGCGTCTGCCAGGCGAAACGTCGCCGGAGAGCAAAATCCACAACGGCCAGGCTCCTATCTGCCGTGTTCATCGTTGCAATGACGTAGAAATTTTTCGGGATCTCTTTTATCGAAAATCTCGGGGTGATCTCGATCTCCACATGTGACTTTTCCATTTTGTGCTCGAAGAGATAGAAAACCGGGCCGAGAACGTTAGACAAATTCGCACGGTTTATTTCGTCGATGATCAAAACGGTATTGGCGTGAAAATTTTCAAATGCGAAACGCAGGGCCCTGATTAGAATTCCTGATTTTTTCTGATAGATCAATGTATTGCTTTCGGTATCCGGTGCGATGCCATGAACAAAATCCGAATAACTGGTCTCGGCATGAAACTGTGTAAAGAAAATCTTTCCATTTAAAGATTCGGCGACCAATTTGGCGGCCCTCGTCTTTCCCGTACCGGGAGCGCCTTGAAGAACGATGAATCTTCTCTCCATTAACAGGGCCTTTACGCTGTTAACCGGGTCGTCAGCCTCGACTCTTGAACAAGCACGTAAGGCGCTTTCAACTGCGGTTCTTCCGGCCTGGCTCGAAGGCCAATCTCTCGTTCTCGCATAAGCAGCCAGAAACGCCGAAACTATGCGCCTGCCGTCTTCGTTTTCAGGATCGTCGATTATTTGGCAGGCCGAGAAAAACTTGGAGTAATGATCAATTGTATTTGACAGGTGCTGTAAGTCGGGACGGCGTGCAAAGGTATTCGGTAGTTTTGTTTCTATGTCGGAAAAGTCGGATTTGCAAAATCCATTTTCAACATCAACGATCTTTGCAAAAAGTCTTCTAAGCCCCGGAAAGGTTGCGAGTTCAAAATCATTCTTGAATCCGCTGGATCCGACCGCCAACCCGACGATCCACTTTTGACCGGCGTCTCCCGGAATCAATATGAGCGAAAAGTCGTGGTATGCGCCGCTGGGAGGCTCGTCGGGCTGCACAAATCCGAAATATGCCCGGTTCTCATCGTCGGGACCATTCTGCACGTTGTTGCGAAATACGTAGGAACCGGGTGAGCCGCCAAATTTCTCGGCCGTTTCTTGTACGAATGCGATAACTCTTTCGATCTTTTCATTTGGCATAAGTGCACTAGATATTCTATGGAATAAAGTCCTTGCTACGTTCGCGCGTCCTTTTCGACCAATTTAGCGCCGGCATAAAATATTTTCGCGTAAAACGTCCAGGTAGGAGAGTGAAATATTTCTCAGGCCGCGTCAACCCTTCGTATCCAGGTACGGTGGACGATGTGAGTTCTGCCGATGGTTCTCGTTGGAGGTTGCGGGCGGTCACGCTCCTCCAATACCACAATTCCGGACTTATGTAATACCAATGCCCGCCCTTTATCCTCGCTCTGGTCCGGCTAATTTGAACGGGCGATCTCCTTGAGGGAGAGGTCGTAGTAGCGCCAGGCGGGTTTGTGATCATTCGATAGTTTTTGATCGATGAGGATGGCGCGGACCATTTCGACGGGTATCGAGCCTTCGCGAAGGATCGCGTCGTGGAACTGGCGGTCGGTCATCTTTTTCGAATCTACAAGGTCGCGATGCAGGGCATAGAACTGCAGGCCGCCCATCATATACGCCATCTGGTAGAGCGGGCCGTAATCGCCGCCGAACGAGCGTCGGACCTCGGCGAGCGCATTTTCGCGTTCGTGGCCGACCTTGTTAACGAGCAGGTCGACGGATTCCTCGGGCGTCATTTTGCCGAGGTGAAAATTGAGCGAAAAGATGATGCGGGCCGCGCGGTGCGAACGCCAGAACAGCGCGCCGATCTTATCCTCGGGCGTTTTGACGAAGCCTTTGTCCCAGAGCAGGAATTCCCAATATAGCGCCCAGCCCTCGCCCCAAAACGGCGTCGAGAAGATCGAACGGTACGGCCGGTAACGCCGCGTCATATACTGCTGCAGGTGGTGGCCGGGGATGAGCTCGTGGTGCGTCACGGCACGTGCGAAATGCGGGTTGTTGCCGCGAAGCGACATCATCTTTTGCTCGTGCGTCATGCCGTCGGTCGGGTAGGAAACCAGAATCGTCTCGCCGCCGAGGAAGAACGGCGCAACCAGTTGGCGCTCGGGCGTCATCATCTCCATCCGCCACGTGTCCTTTGCAAGCTGTGGGACGGTGACGAGCTGGTTTTTCTCGACGTACTCGATCGCCTCGCGCGCCTGGTCGCGGATGAGCGCAGGCTGTTTGCCGGGCTCGACGTACTTTTGCTTGACGGCCTCGATCGCCTTCATGTAATCGTCGCCAAACCCCATTTCCCGCGAAGCTTTCTTGAATTCGGTGATGCACCATTCGAATTCCCTGTT
>JAICPV010000549.1 GCA_025929655.1 Pyrinomonadaceae bacterium | reverse complement strand
CCTTCGGCTTGTACATCCTGCGGTCGTCGAATACGAACCAGCGGAGCGAATCATGAGTGAGCTTCTTGAACCACGTACCCGACTCCTGCCAGAAGTAATCGGAGTTTTCGGGCAAAAATGCGGTGTCCTTTCCGCGTTTCGCGATCAAGACGTTCATACCCTTTTTCGAAACATCTGTCGGCAAAGCCAGGCGAAGCACGCCGTTCGCACCCGTGGTCGAAGTTTGAGCAGGCCCAACCGGTTCACTTTCGACTACCGAGCCGTCCTCGCTAAAGGATTCGATATCGCCGGCGCTCGGGCCGCTGCCCGCGATCCATCCCCAGATCGCCTCGACCCAGCCTTTTTCTTCCTCTTGAACCTGCGATAACTGCTCACCGCCGGGCTTTCCGTGGGGATAGATATAAAATTCCACACCGCTCAACGGTTTTCCGGTCGAAAGTTCGGTCGCCAGTCCGACCAATTCCGCGTTGTCGACAAAAGCATCAAGTCCGATCTGCGTCGCCTGGACCCATACCAAAACGCGCGAGCGGTCGTACTTGTTTTTCGGGGCAGCAGGCTCGATATCGAGGATCACGTTCCCGAATCCGCCGTTCAGCGCCTTTTCCAGTTCGATTCGAGTCTCAACCATCTCGTCGGGTGTGTTCTTGATCGAAACCACTTCGTTCGAGATCAGATTTCCCGGCATCGAAGGCCGCTGACCGTCGTCGTAATGCAGGCGGCGGTGATACTGTGCGTACTGGTGCCAATCCGACGGCGTCACACGGTACATCTTCACCCGTGCACCGGTGTGGTTGGTGGTGTAGATCGAATAAGTCGGCTTCGCGGTCGGATCGAGTACGACCATCGGCCCGCCCTGTGCGTAAAAGCTCTGCTCGGCCGTTCCTACCTTGATCGTCGCAACCGGCGACGAAGGCAGGGGCTGGCCGAAAATGTCCGTCATCGATTGGTCGACGATGATCTTGTATGTCGTCCTTCCCTTTTTATATCCCTGGAAATAAAGATTGTTCCCGCTTGGGAAAATATTGATGCCCTCGATCGGCGGATCGATCCTAACCATCTCCCTAGAGAATTTCGTTCCGTCGATCGGATTGGTGAACTCCAGATACCAGTCGTGGAACGGCGAGCAGTTTGGATTCTGGGGCCAGCCGCAGTATGCGCGGTTGAATTTGAAAGGACCGAAAGTGACAAATTGGAAACTTTGCGCCGAGGCCGTCGTCAGTGGCCCTTCGGCTGACGGCGTACCTTTTTCCACGTTCACGACGATCGGGGAAGCGGCTGGAAGCGCGTTTTCGATCGCTCCGTCCGCTGTCACCGCGCGAAACGCGAGCCAGCGGCCGGGCTGCGATTGTTTGACCGCGTTGGCGATCGCAGCATCCGCTTCGATCTCCGTCTGTGTCGCCAAACGCAAAGCGATTTTCTGGCCGCGGCCGCTTACGGAGATCGTTCGCAGAACCGATTCCGGATTGATCGCCTGGTCGAAACGAAGAAACATCAGCGCGTCGCGCCGGACGGTTTGCCCTTGCGGAATGAACTGTTCCACCTTCGGAGGCGGCGTCGTGAATGTCCAAACGAAATCCTTTTGCAGTACCTGCCCCGTTGCGGATTTCGTTCCGGCGGGCACCCGCGCTGTGAATTTCGTCGCCATCGGGAAACGCTTGTCCGTGTCGAACATCAGCGTTCTTGTTCCAAGCCATCGCCAGCGCCCTTCGACGTTTGGCGTCAGTTCCACCGGTGCAAATTGCGCGGCTGCTTCCTGAGATGTAACCGCGACCATCGGCAGCGAAAAAGTAATGGCCAGGTCGGGCGCGAGCTTGATCTCGCCCTCGGGTGTGAAACGAACGACCTCCAATGGCGTTTTCGCGCTGTCGATGTTCGG
>JAICPV010000040.1 GCA_025929655.1 Pyrinomonadaceae bacterium | reverse complement strand
GGGGCTTCAGTGCCCCCACGAACTCACGCACGGATGTCACCGGATCTCCATTCGGAATGGAACGCTCGATCTCCCGCACAATTGCGGAGCCGACCACCGCTCCGTCGGCAAAACTCCAAACCTTTTCGATCTGCGAACGGGTAGATATCCCGAAGCCGACCGCCACCGGCAACTCTGTGTATTTCCTCGCACGGGTAACCAAATCTTGAGCGTCTCCACTCGTCTCCTTACTGGCGCCAGTCACGCCCGTCCGGGCCACGGCATATAGGAATCCCTTTGCTCTTGCAGCGATCTTCGCCAGACGCTTGTCCGATGTGGTCGGCGCGATCAAAGAGATCAGGTCGATGCCTCGAGATCCCATTGCAGCGGATAACGACTCAGCTTCATCGTCGATCACGTCTGTGACGAGCAAGCCGTCGACGCCGGCCTTTTCCGCATCCGCGGCGAACCGCGCCGCGTCATAACGCATGATCGGATTGAAATAACTAAACAACACGATTGGCACGTTGCTGGCTTTTCGGATCTCAGCGACGAGGGTTAGCACGTCACCCGGGGACGTTCCATTTTGCAGCGATCTAAGAGATGAAGCCTGGATCGTCGGCCCGTCGGCGATCGGGTCCGAAAAGGGAACACCGAGTTCCAGGATGTCGGCCCCTGACCGCACAAGCTGCAGGGCGATCTGCAATGAAAGCTCCAAATTTGGGTCGCCGGCAGTTACAAACGGAATGAACGCCTTCTTCCCGGCCGCCTTCAAATCATCGAATGTTCGGCTAATGCGTGACATATTCCTTTGCAATGTCCAGGTCTTTATCGCCGCGGCCCGACAAACCAACAATAATTATCTGCTCCTTGGAAAGCTGTGGGCCGGTCTTTACCACGTGGGCGATGGCGTGTGCGGATTCAAGTGCCGGAATGATGCCTTCCCTTTCAGACAATAATTTGAAGGCCGCGAGCGCTTCATCGTCCGAAACACATGTGTAATCAATCCGTCCGGCATCGTGCAAAAACGCATGTTCGGGCCCGACGGTTGCGTAATCCAGCCCGGCTGAGACGGAATGCGTGGCAGAGATCTGGCCATTCGCGTCCTGAAGGAGATAGCTCTTCGTGCCATGCAAAACACCGATCGATTCATTCTTTAGAAAACGTGCGGCGTGGTCGCCCAATTCCGGGCCGGTGCCGCCGGCTTCGACCCCGATCATTCGAACATCGTCCTCGAGAAACGGATGAAACAATCCGATCGAGTTCGAGCCGCCGCCGACGCAGGCAACCAGGACGTCCGGCAGCCGGACTTCCTTTTCCAGGATCTGTACTCGAGTTTCGATGCCGATGACGCTTTGAAAATCGCGAACGATCAAGGGATACGGATGTGGCCCGAGCGCCGAACCCAAAAGGTAATGCGTAGTTTTGACGTTCGTCACCCAATCGCGTAAAGCTTCATTGATCGCATCTTTAAGCGTTTTCGAGCCCGAACCGACGCGGCGAACCTCGGCACCGAGCAGCCGCATCCGGAGTACATTCAGCTCCTGCCGGCGCATGTCTTCGGCGCCCATATAGATCACGCATTCGAGCCCGAACCGAGCGCAAACGGCCGCGGTCGCAACTCCGTGCTGGCCTGCACCCGTTTCGGCGATGACCCGTGTTTTTCCCATTCGAAGTGCGAGCAGGACCTGGCCTAGGCAATTATTGATCTTGTGCGCTCCCGTATGGCTGAGGTCCTCGCGCTTCAGATAGATCTTTGCTCCCCCGAGTTCGCGGGTGAGCGCTTCTGCGAAATAAAGCGGCGTTGGCCGCCCTACAAAGTCGCTTAACAAGCGGTCGAACTCTGATCGAAACGTCGGATCGTTACGAACGCGAAAATACGTTTCTTCCAACTCATCGAGAGGCGCGACAAGCGTCTCGGGGACAAATCGTCCGCCGTACTCGCCCCAATAACCGCGTTCGTTCGGTTCGTAGCTCATATCGTTTCTTTCGCTCTGCGTATGAATTCTTCCAGTTTTGCCGGATCCTTTTTCCCCGCCGCCGATTCGACCCCGCTCGCTACGTCCACTGCATACGGTCGGACCGTTCTTATCGCCTCCGAAACGTTCTCAGGATTCAAGCCACCGGCAAGGTACACATCGCCGTTCCGCGCAGCAAGATCCGCGGCGATCCGCCAATCGAACGTTGTTCCGGTACCGCCGAATTCGGCTGAAGCGAAAGAATCGAGCAGAATTCCGTCAACGTAGTATTCTTCAACATACTTCGGATCAAAATCAGAATGTACGCGAAACGCTTTGATTATCTTTGCAGGAGTTTCGTTTCGAAGCGCGCTCACGTATTCCGGCGATTCATTTCCATGAAGCTGAATAACATCGAGGCCGGTGAATGCTTGAACCTCGGCGACCTCTTCGGCGGGCTGATCAACGAACACGCCTGCCTTCAAAACCGGTCCGCTTAGTCCGCCCACGATGCGCTTTACGGATTCCGCATCGATATGCCGTTTACTTCCCGAAAAAAAGTTAAACCCGATCAAATCGGCTCCAAGTTCGGCACAGCGGAGAGCGTCTACGATATTCGTGATCCCGCAGATCTTGATTTTTGTCACGATCGACCTCCTTCGCCGCAAAGGCTCCTCAGCATGCGTGCAGGATCATCGCTCCGCATTAGAGACTCTCCGATCAGAAATGCCGAATACCCCAGTCCGTGCAATTCCGCCAAATCTGCGCGTGCACGCAGGCCGCTCTCGGCAACCATAGTGATCCCGGCGGGTATCTCGCTAATGAGTTCACGAGAGGCTTCGAGCGAAACTTCGAATGTTTTCAAGTTTCGGTTATTGACGCCGATGATCGATGCGCCGCTATTCAATGCGGTTTCAAGTTCAGACAGGTCGTGGACTTCAATTATGGACGAAAGGCCGAGGCCCTGCGCCAACGCCTGAAACTCAGTCATTTCGCCGCTCTCCAGTATGGCCGCGATCAGGAGTAGCGCGTCGGCACTTGCGGCGGCGGTCTCATAGATCTGGTATTCATCGATAATGAAATCTTTTCGCAACAGCGGCAGTTGAACCGCTTCACGGACCGACCGAAGGTCGTCCAGCGAACCGGCGAAATGATCTTCTTCGGTCAAAACGGAGACCGCGGCGGCTCCACCCGTTTCGTATTCGCGCGCGGTCTCGGAAGGGATTGCTTTTTCGTTTATCCATCCCTTCGACGGCGAGGCGCGTTTGAATTCGGCGATGATATTTGTTCTGTTCGGCTGCGTTATTGCTGACGCAAAGTCGCGACGCGAGCCTCCGTTCTCCTCCGCAATCGCACGAAGGGTGGAAACACCGGTCTTCTGCCGGGCAGCGTCGATGCGTTGCCGTTTGGTCGAAATTATCGGATCCAATTCTCCGCCGCTCACGCCGATGTTGCCTCCGAAAGCTCCCGCAACTTTCTTAACGCGCTTCCGCTCTTAATGCTCTCCCTGGCCAGAGCGTACGCTTCCTGTAGATTAATACCGTCACAAACCAGGCCGATCGCGGCCGCCGCGTTTACCAAAACAAGATCACGAATTTCCGGATCTTCGCAGTCCTCGCTAAGTATCTTTTGTATCTTTTCCGCGCTAGATTCAGGCGATTCATGCGCAGCAGAATTCGACGAGAAACTCTGTATGCCGAAATTGTTCGGCGCGATCTCGAAGCGCCGGATCTCGTCCCCTCGCACTTCGGTAACAAACGTGTTTCCGGACAGCGTTATCTCGTCAAGGCCGTCGCATCCGTGGACGACCCATGCCCGCTTTGTGCCCAGCCTGGAAAGTGCCTTAGCCATTTTGACCGCTATGTCCTCGGACCACGCGCCGATCAATTGGAATTGCGCGCCTGCGGGATTGCATAGCGGCCCGACGCAGTTAAAGATGGTCGGGAATCCTAGTTCACGACGGACCTTGGCCAAGGTCGGCGACAAACGATGGTGATTCGGTGCGAACATGAAGCAGATGCCGATCTCGTTCAGACAATGCTCCGTTGCGTCGGGTTCCACACAACGAACCCCGAGGGCCGTTAGGACATCCGCACTGCCGGATCGGCTCGTGGCTGCCTTATTCCCGTGCTTGGCGACCGGGAATCCCGCTCCGGCTACGACAAAAGCTGCTGCCGTCGAGACATTGAATCTCTTTGCTTTACTCCCGCCCGTTCCGACGATGTCGAGCACGTTTTCGTGTTTCGAAATCACACGGATACACCGCGCGCGCAATATTCTCGCTATCAAATAGATCTCGTTCTCTTCGATACCTTTTCGGTCCCACGCTGTGAAAACGGAAGTTAGCAGATCTTCATTGGTTTCGGCGATAAGTGCATTTAGGATCTGTTCTGCTTCCGTCTCATCAAAGGTTGGTCCGCGATCGAACCTGCGGATCAAATATTCCAAAACGACGTCACTTTGTCCCTCGGCCGCATCGATCGCCCTGAACATCGCCTTAGCCTTGTTCACCGTTTCCTCGAATTCGCGGACCGGGATCGAGTCCGCGACGATACCGGCACCTGCCTGAACGCTCGCAATTCCGTTCTCGAGCACAATGGTCCGGATCGCGATGCATGTATCCATATTAGCCCCGTAATCGAAGTACCCGACGGCACCGGCGTAGATCCCGCGCGGCTGCGGTTCGAGCCTACGGATCAGGTCAACAGCTTTAACTTTCGGCGCTCCGGAAACCGTTCCAGCAGGAAAGCAGGATGCTAAAACATCAAAGCGATCGCACTGCGGTTCGAGCTTCGCGGAGAGTTCGCTGACCAGATGCTGAACATGCGAAAACTTTTCGACGGCCATGAGCCGATCGACACTGACGCTGCCGAATGTGGCGACGCGGCCGAGGTCGTTGCGTCCCAGATCGACAAGCATCATATGTTCGGCGACCTCTTTCGGATCGGCACACATTTCTTCCGCCAGTCGTGAATCCTCACTCGCGCCCGTTCCGCGAGGCCGCGTCCCGGCTATAGGGCGATATCGAAGATCTTCCCCGCGCACCGCTACGAGCGTTTCCGGCGACGACCCGATAATAGACTTTCCCCCGATCTGCAGCAGGAACATATACGGCGACGGATTCATCGACCGCAGGTTCCTATATATGTGGAGCGGTTGTGCCTTCGTCGGGCGTTCAAATCGCTGGGAAAGCACGACCTGATAACATTCGCCACGACCGATCAGCTCCTTTATTTCGCGAACAGATCTTTCGAAGTCGGGTTTTTCGAAATTGGAGTTAACAATTCCTTTTTCCCAGTTCGCCTCGGGTTCGGAATTCGCGGAGCCAGGCCCATAAAGGAGGGAAGCAATACGTTCGTTTTCTCGCTCCGCCGCATGATCGCTGCGAAATCCCTCCGCGTCACCTGTCAACGTTACAATCCTCGCCTTTTCCTTTTGGTGATCGAATACGACCACGGAATCAAAAAACATCAGCACGGCCTCAGCTGCGTCAGATATGAGAGTGCGCTCGAACCATCCGACACAGTCAAAGCCGATATAGCCGACCGCGCCGCCGAGGAACGGGGGCAGATCGCGGCCATGCTTTATTTCGAATTTGGAAAAATGAGAACGCAGAAACTGGATAGGCTCAATAGAGATTCGGTCAATTTTCGCGCAGTGTTCGATCTCTATGTTTGGACCGACTGCGCTAAATATGAATTTAGGGCCGGCCCCGATGAACGAATACCGCGCGGCGGTCGCACCGCCTTCTGCGGATTCAAGAAGAAATGAACATGTCTGACCTCGGGCGATCCTCGAATATGCCTGCAAAGGCGTAAGCTCGCCGAACGGCAAGTTCCTGATCACCGGCGTCAATATGGTTTTTTCGGAATTTACCGCCATTTTCGAAAACAAAAAAGCCGCCCACGAAGAACGTAAGCGGCATTTGACCTGGAACAAAGATTCTAAGTAAGACTTTAGAAGTCGACTGCAGAACTATCGCTCGAAACCAACGCCGCAAAAAAGACGCCAGCTTTGCCAGCGGACTGCTTTGCGGTTTGATTCGACGAAACTCATACCTGAATTGATAACAGAAGTTTCGGGGTGCTGTCAATCACATTTTCTCCGGAACTTCGATACCCATCGTTGCTAACGCGGCGGTTAGCGATCGCCGAACGCGGTCGGCGGTTGCTATTAGGACCGCGCGCTTTACAGGGTTCGTCTCAGGAATGATCTTGTGATTATGGTAGAAAAGGTTGAAAGATTTCGCGAGATTGAACGTGTATTTTGCGAGAATTGCCGGCTCGTTCTGCGTCTCAGCCTGACGCAGTGTCTCAGGCAGCCGCGAAGCTAATATCTGCATTTCCCATATATCGTTACCGTCTATTCCGTCGAAGATATCAGATACGTCGGTGCTCGCAGCTGAATCGATGATCGCTTCCGGCGACTCACCACGTTCCTCCAACTTTCGAAAGATCGAATTCGCCCGCACGGCGGAATACTGGCAGAAACAGCCGGTCTCGCCGTCGAACGATAACGCTTCCTTGAAATCGAAAACGATCACGGTCGTTCGGGTGAATTTCAGCAGGAAATATCGCAGTGCACCAACCGCCAGCTGATGCGCGATTTCAAGCTTCTCTTCGTTCGAAATATCCGGATGGCGGGATTCGACCTCGGCCAGGGCCTTTGCTTCCATTCGGTCAAGCAGATCGTCGGCCTTCACACCGAGGCCTTTTCGGCCGCTCATTTCGATGAAAGTGCGTTTCCTATCCTCTTCGGAAAGCTTGAAACCCAATTCCTCCGCCGCGGTGGGCGACAGCGCGACCATCTCGTAGGAAAGATGCACGCTCGCTTTTTCGCCACGCTCGGGGTCGATCGCGGCGACGCCCTTTCGCACTACCTCCTGCGGATACGATTGCCTCGTGTCGATCACATTATAGATCGTTTCGCCGTGGCCGAATTCGGGCGCAGCCGGATCCGCGTCGTTCTTATCGCCGGTCGTGATCCAAACGGTCTCGCCGGAAGGGTAGGTTTCGAATTTCCTGTAAAGGAAATCCATACCGAGTATCCCAAGTTTCCACATCTGGTAGGCGATATCCTTTCCGGTGTAGGTGACGGTCCCGTTCGACCGCACGAGTATCTTGTCCGCCTCGTGCTCGTCGGTTCCGGAGTGTGATTCGAACGGCATAACCCAGCAGCCGGCGTGCTTGCCTTCGTCCACGAAATGGACGACGCCGCGCTCCTTCATCTGCTCGAAAGCCTTGTCCCAGAAATGCAGGTGCAGGATCTCGGACTCGCGGGGGAGGAGATCGTAGCGGATCGAAAAACGGTCCATCGTCTTCACGATGCACTCGACATTCCGCGTGGCGATATACTCTGCGATCTCGGCTATCGGGTTATTCCCCTCTTCGATGCTGTGAAGTATATCTGCCTGTTTTGCCTTTAGGGATTCGTCAATTTTGTATGCCTGGCCGACCTTCGAGTAAAGGTCCCAGCAATAAAAGTCAAACGATTTTCCGGCAGCCGCAAGTTCCTCATCCAGTTTTTTGATCGCAGCGAGATCCATGTTCTTCAGGAACATAAATCCGATCGCCACGTCCGCCACCTGGACGCCTGTGTTGTCGATGTAGTATTGAACCTCGACCTGCTTGCCGTTCGCTTTTAGAATCCTCTGAAACGTATCGCCGATAACCGCATTTCGAACGTGGCCGATATGTGCGGCCTTGTTCGGATTCACCGATGTGTGTTCGACACAATCCTTTTCAACGCGTGCGATGCCTTCGTCCGCCATCCGCGGGATGGGCTCGGCTTTGACGTTTGCGCGGAAGAATCTCGGCCGGTCGTAGAAGACGTTCAGATAACCGGGTCCGGCGATCTCGATGCGGTCGACAAAATCGAACGCCTCGAGTTCGGACCTTAGATCTTCGGCGATCGCCCGAGGATTCTGCTTTTCACCGGTCGAGTTTTTTATCGCTTTCGCGAGTTCGAAAGCGGCAGGGAAGGCGAGGTCTCCAAGCTCGATCTTCGGCGGGATCTCGACAGCGACCTGTTCCAGATCGATACCAAATTTTTGTTTCGCCGATTCGCGAACTTTATCGCGCAGCGTATTCTGAATTTCCGTTAATGTCATCTGCGTTGGACGAAACGGAAATTATACGGTTTCGCCGAATCCTTAAGCAAAGCTCAGCGGATCGAAACGGTGAGAGTGTAGGTGGTGGCGCGGCTTAGGTTGTCGACGCAGACGGATTGGTCGCCGGATTGCTCGATCGCATATGAATAGCTTGTCTCGCCGCTCTCGAAGATCTGCACTTTGCCGGAACGCGAGCTGACTGTCGCTGTAAAGGTCTGGCCTTGACGGGCCCTGGCGAAGTAACAAATTCGGCCGCCGTTGCGAATGCGCCCGTTCATCGTTGCGGACGTCCGGCCTTTCGGGAATTTGATCCGGATATCCTGCGCGAATGCGGAAACGAAACTGAGCAACAGCATAGTGGTGACGGCGGTGAGGATAGACGTGGCCGTTATCTTTGTTCGGGATGGTAAATTCATTTTCGACTTCAAAAAGGCTAAACTTGACCCTTTATGCGGACACTTTACTTTGATTGTTTCGCGGGCGCAAGTGGCGACATGATCCTCGGCGCACTGATCGATGCCGGCTTAAATATCGACGAGCTGAAAGCTGAATTGCGCAAGCTGAATGTTCCAAACGTCGACTTGCGGGTCGATCGAGTCGACCGTTCGGGCATCGCTTCAACGAAATTGAAAGTTAATGTGCCCGACGAGAAGAAACATCGCCACCTAAAAGATATCGAAAAGATCATCGACGAGTCTCATCTTTCGGAAAATGTGAAAATGCGTTCGAAATCGATCTTTCGGCGTCTAGCAGAAGCCGAAGCAAAGGTGCATGGCATCCAGATCGGTCGAGTGCATTTTCACGAGGTCGGAGCGCTCGACGCAATTGTCGATATCGTTGGAGCGTGCATTGGTTTTGAAATACTTGGCATCGCTGTGTTTCGTAGTTCCAAAATAAATGTCGGTAGCGGCTTTATTCAAATGGACCATGGGAAATTCCCGGTGCCGCCGCCCGCTGTTGCGGAGTTGTTGAGGACTGTCCCGATCTTCGCAGGCGATTTCGAGGGGGAAATGACGACGCCGACCGGTGCAGCGATCATAACGACTGTTTGCAGCAGTTACGGCACATTGCCTGAGACGGAAATTGAACAAATTGGATACGGTGCGGGGACACGCACCTATGACGGGTTCCCAAATGTATTACGCGTCGTTATCGGCAAGACGGAAGCTACAGGAAACGATCGCGAGAAGGAGACGCTGGTTCTTTTGGAGACAAATATCGATGATTCGACGCCCCAGACCATCGGTTACGTGATGGAGCGGGCTCTGGAGCTCGGAGCGAACGACTGCTGGGTCACGCCGATCCAAATGAAAAAGAACCGTCCAGGCTGCACCGTATCGGTTCTTTGCACGACGGATCTGAAACCCGGAATGCTCGACCTGCTTTATTCGGAAACCACTACGCTGGGTATTCGTGTAAGGTCGCTGGAACGGGAAGCGTTGGAACGAGAGATCATCACTGTGAATACTCGATTTGGCCCGATCGAAGTGAAAGCCGCGCGGTTGAATGGGCGATTGGTCAATGCGATGCCGGAGTATGAAAGCGTTCGAAGCGCCGCCTTGAGCCACGGAACCCCGCTTGTAAGTGTGCAGGAAGCGGCCCTTTCCGCGATGAGCAAGACTGCGGTCCGTGCAGCAAAATGAAGAATCGAAACATGCCGAAGAAAACGGTTCGAAAATTCGACGCAAAAAAGATCGCCGCCGGCGTGCGGCTAATGCTTGAAGGCATTGGGGAAGACCCGGACCGCGAAGGGTTAAAGAAGACGCCGGATCGGGTGGCTGATTTTTATTCGGAATTAACCGAAGGGATGCGAATCGACGCGCGCGAGCAGATAGTGCCGCTGCCGGGCGATTCGCACGACGAAATGGTCCTTGTGAAAGACATTTCCATTGCTTCGGTCTGCGAACACCACCTCGCCCCTTTCGTGGGGAAATGCCATATCGCATACATCCCGAAAGGCGGACGCATCGTCGGATTATCGAAACTTGCCCGTATCGCCGAAATCTTTTCCCGGCGGCTGCAAGTGCAGGAGCGACTGACACAAGAGATCGCAAATACCCTTTTCGAGGGCCTGAAGCCTATCGGCGTGATGGTCGTGATCGAGGCCGAGCACACCTGCATGACGCTTCGCGGGGTCAAAAAACCGGGAGCCGTGACCATCACCTCAGCCGTCCTCGGCGGTTTCCGCCGCGATCCGCGAACGCGAGCGGAAGCGATGGCTTTGATAAAGGGATAATATGGTAAATACTTGAAGAAGTACTTTAACTGTCTGCTCCCCGACTCTTTAGATTCAACATCAATTATGAAGAAACCAGTATTTCTGTTTGCAATTGCAGTTCTTGCCGCATTTGCTGTTTCGGGTCAGGATCTCACGTCCAAATTTGACGCCGCTAAGATGCGGGAGCGTGTCATCAAGCTGTCGTCCGACGAGTTTGAAGGCCGCGGCCCCGGAACCGCGGGCGGGATGAAAGCGGCGAAGTATATAGCCGACCAGATGAAGTCCTCCGCG
>JAICPV010000410.1 GCA_025929655.1 Pyrinomonadaceae bacterium | reverse complement strand
CTGGACGAGATCGGCCGCGGAACTTCGACCTTCGATGGATTATCGATCGCGTGGGCCGTCGCAGAGTATTTACACGATTCCGCAGACCATGCGGCTAAAACAATGTTTGCGACCCACTACCATGAGTTGACCGAGCTAGCGGAATATCTTCCCGGGGCAAAGAACTACCAGATAACCGCGACGGAGCGCGACGGCGAGGTCGTTTTTCTGCATAAACTTCAGCCCGGAAAAGCATCTAAATCGTACGGTATCGCCGTCGCAAAACTCGCCGGCCTGCCGCAAAAAGTCATTGAGCGTGCGAAAGAAGTGCTATCGAAATTAGAAACTTACGAACTTGCGGTTTTCCAGAACCAAAAAACCACCGGACTGAATTCGGCTTCCGGAAAAGCCGCCGCCGCCCAGGTTTCTCTTTTTGCTATCGTCAATGAAAACGCGATCGATCGATTGCGGGATATAAACTTGGATTCCCTTTCTCCTGAAGATTCAAAGTCGCTGTTGACGGAAATTCGCTCTAAATTGATCTAGTGGTTAACGTATTACATTGAGTGCCGCCTCTCTGAAACTTCCTGCACTTCAAAATATTTCGTGATTCATCAATTATCAATTGCAAACCTGTCACTCGAAGAAAAGATCGGACAGTTGTTTTTTATTGGGATCGCGGGGCCGACACTGGACAAGGAAACCGAGTCGCTGCTTCGTGAAATAAGACCCGGCGGCGTATGCCTTTTTGCCCGCAATATAAAGGAACTCAATCAGACGAGACAGCTATTGGACGGCTTGGCAAATTCCCTCTCGGTTTACCCGTTCCTCAGCGTTGACCAGGAAGGCGGTTTGGTGGACCGCCTCAGGAGAGTAATGACACCTGCACCGGCGGCCGCAAGGTTTAGGGCTAAGGAAGATATTAGCGAATTTGCGAAGATCACTGCCGAGTCGCTTCGACTTCTCGGGTTCAAAATTGACTTAGCGCCCCTCGTCGATGTGATAACGGAAGAGCGCCAAGACGCCGGAAACGGGATGTATTCGAGAGGGTTCGGCCGCGATAATGAGCAGGTGGCCGATCTCGCCGGAGCATTCCTCACGACCCTCCAGCAAAACGGTGTGATCGGATGCCTGAAACACTTCCCGGGCCTCGGCGCGGCACAAGCAGATTCACATGAGGAACTTCCGCAAATTCCTATCAGCGATGAAGAGCTTCGAACGTTTGATCTGTACCCATACGAAAGTCTCCTTGGTACGAATGTCGAGATGGTGATGACCGCCCACGCTGCGTACCCAAACTCGAACTTGCAGCAAAATGACCAAAATGGCAGACTTTTACCGTCTTCGCTGAGTTCGAACTTCGTATCGCAGCTGCTTCGAGGCGGTTTGGGTTTCGACGGGATCGCGATAACCGACGACCTTGAGATGGGCGCGATCGTCCAGAACTATGGGATCGGTGAGGCGTGCAAAATGGCGGTCGACGCCGGCAACGACATGCTTGCTATTTGCGCAAAACGCGACCTGATCGAGGAAGGTCACGACGCTATATCGAACGCGGTCGAGTCAGGTGAGATCGAGCGTGACCGTGTTAACCGATCGGTCGCTCGTATCCTTAAACTCAAGCGAAAACTCGAAGACCCTCCCCAATTCGATATGGACCGACTGAGCGCACTGACTCAGCAGCTTGCGGATCTGAATTCCCGCCTCAACTAAGATTCTCGGAGGTTTTGTAACTTGCGCAATCGAATACTACTTGGACTCATTATTTTCGCGATAGGTTTCTCCGCATGCCGCCGAACGAACAGCGAATTTGTCACGGTTGCGCTTTCGGAGCCATTCACGACCTTTGATACCTTAACGACCGAAAAAAATGACGCGGCCGCAGAGCGCATGCGGAATCTCATTTTCAATTCGCTCGTCAAAAAGGCGGAAAATTTCGATTACATCGGCGAATTGGCAAGCGAGATCAGGACATCCGATGACGGTAAAATGATCACTTTCGTCCTCCGGGACGGGATCAAATTCCATAACGGCAAAGCGTTCACTTCGGCCGACGTAAAGTACACATTTGACGAGTTATTTCGTTCTAAGGGCAATAAATCATTTGCGTTTTATGACACTGTGAACAAAGAACAGGTTCCCCACATCACATCGATCGAAACGCCGGACCCGAAAACGGTTTTGTTCAGTATTCAGCGGCCGGCGTTGAGAAATCAGCTTCTCTCTAATCTGGTCGCAATACCGATAATTTCGGAAGGTACGTCGGCCCAACAAAAAACAAACCCGGTCGGCACCGGTCCCTTTCGTTTCGTCGGCCTCGACCAATCGCAAAATACGGTCGAGCTTGCTGCTTTCCCCGAGTACTGGGATACACCGGCGAAGGTACAGAAGCTAAAAGTGCGGACCGTCACCGACGCGAGCGCCTTGCAGGCTGAACTCCAGACAGGCGGCGTAGATGTCGCGCCGGTTCCGTCGAATTTGCCGCCCGATTCGCTAAAGATGTTGTCGGGAATGCCGAACCTCAAGGTCGAACAATTCGATGGGTCGAATATTCAATATGTCGGCATAAACACGCAGTCGCCGCCGTTGAATAATGTAAAGGTCCGGCAGGCGATCGGCTACGCGATCGACCGTGAAAAGATCATCCGCGAACTGCTGTCCGGCCAGGCGAAGATCGCTCATTCGATATTGCCGGCGAGCTCGTGGGCGTACGTGCCGGGAACCCAGTATGGTTATGATCCGGCCAGAGCCAAACAGCTATTGCAGGAAGCCGGCTATAAGAACGAGCCGATCAAATTCAAATTTGCTTCCGGCAACGCCGCCTACAACAGCTTCGTTCAGGCGATCCAAAGTTCCCTGCTCGACGCCGGCTTGAACGTCGCGGTCGAACCGCTTGATTCGACAACGCTCCGAGATCAGCTCGCCCGCGGGCAATTTCAGTTGAACACCGGCGTTTGGATAGGCGGAAACCAGGACCCGATCTTTCTGAAAGATCTGTTCACTACCGGTCGGATTCCGGG
>JAICPV010000488.1 GCA_025929655.1 Pyrinomonadaceae bacterium | reverse complement strand
GTGGTCGTTCGGATGCACGGGCACCTTCGAGCCCATCTCGCCGCCAGCGATCTCGATCGCGCGGTTCGAGATGACCTCGTTGGCGTTCATGTTCGTTTGCGTGCCCGAACCCGTCTGCCATACGCGCAGCGGAAAATGCGCGTCCAGCTTCCCTTCGATCACATCGTCCGCTGCCTGGACGATCTGCTTCATCTTGTCTTCGGGCAATTTCCCGAGCTCGAAATTAACGATCGCGGCCGCCTTTTTCAGAATGCCAAGCGCGCGTATCACCTCTCGCGGCATGACGTCGAAACCTATGTTGAAGTGCTTCAAGGATCGCTGCGTCTGCGCTCCCCAATATACGTCCGCGGGAACTTGGATCTCACCCATCGAATCGCTTTCGACCCGCATTTTTACTGCCTTTTCTGTCGCTTCTGCCATTTTGTACGTTCGCAAAAATGAATTCGGATAGCATTGATATTTTACTTCAATTCGGGCGCCAAAAACATCTTGACATCGCGCGGGCCGCCCGTTTACGCTTTACCCGCACTCGCCTCTTTATCTTTACAACGCAGTATGGAAAGCCTCAGGCTCCTTTTTTTGATCTTCGTTCGCCCGGGTTTCGCTTTCAGCGAGATCATGGACCGCGGCAACTGGCTTGTCGCCGCCGGTCTTACGCTCCTTATCGCAATACCGTTCTTCGGCACAATAAACGCAAAACTGAATGCGGCATATCGTATCCCTTCGCCTGCCGAGTTCGTAGACGCGTCGATGTACGAAAGAGAATTAGATTATGCGGAGTTTGAGGCCGGGCAAAAGCGGTCGATGGAGGCTTATCAAAAGGCCGTAACCGAAAAGAGATCTATTCCCGTTGTGGGTGATGCTTTCTTTCGATTTTTCTCCTTCGATCCTACGGCGTTTTACCAGCCGCTTCTTGCTCTCTCCGTTTTTTACGTACCGGCGGCGATCTTGCTCATTTCCCTGTTCACCGGAATAGCGAGTTTTGGACTGCTCTTGCGGCGCGACTACGCCGTGTTTGCTACATGCACTTTACTGGCATGGTGCGCATCTCATTTGCCGTTTACGATCGCGGGGCTCGTGACATTTAATCTTGAGCTTGAGCCGGCTGTTTACCTCACATTGTGGGTGGCGAGCGGCGCGTTGTTCGGTTTCTTTATGCTGTTCGCTTTGCGTACCGTTTTCGGAACGTCGTTCGGCATCGCTTTTATGGTGATCGCACTTGCATGGCCGTCGCTGAGCCTTTCGATCTATATTTTCCAATACGTCTCACCGTGGCTGCTTTCGCCGTTTCTTTTGTTCTGGGTCGTGATCTATTTCGGCGGCTTCCTTGGCGGCGAAATGCGTGGCTTCGGCAATGCGTTTCGGCAACGGCAAAATTTGAAGCGATTTCTGCAGAATGCGACCGTCAATCCTAAGGACGCGGACGCCCACGTGCAATTAGGCCTGATCTACCTGGAACGCCGCCAGGAAGGGCGCGCTGTCGAGCATTTCCAAAAGGCGATCGCCATCGACAAAGAAGAGATCGATGCGAATTACGAATTGGGCCGCCTCGCGAGAAAACGCGGCGAATTGCAAAATGCGTTGGATCATTTCGAGATCGTCGTCGAACAGGACGACAGATACCGCCTGAGCGAGATCTGGCGCGAGGTAGGTGCCACGTACCTTGACGCAGGAATGCTGAAGGAAGCCGGCGATGCACTCGAAAAATTTGTCGATCGCCGGGCGGTGGATCCAGAGGGCCTTTATTATCTGGGACGCGTGCTGAAAGCGAAAGGCGAAAACGACCGGGCACGAGAGATGTTCGAACAAGCCGTCCAGTCCGCTAAGTCATCTCCATACTTTCGAAGCAAGCAGCTCGGCCAATGGAGCAAACTCGCGCAAAAAGAACTATAGCCCGCGCCTTACTCGGTCGGAGCTCCCGAATTTTTCCACGCCTTCCAACCACCGTCCATCGACCATACATTCGTGTACCCCATCTTTTGCAGCATGTCTGCGGCAAGTGCCGACCGATATCCGCCGCCGCAATATAGAACGATCTCCGTGTCCTTTTCCGGATAATTTTGAACGATATCACGTTCGATGATGCCGCGGCTCATGTGCTTCGCACCGGCGGCGTGCCCCGCCTCAAATTCGTTATCTTCGCGAACGTCTATCAAAACGGCGCCGTCTTCGACAAGCTTTCGAGCTCCTTCAACATCGGTTTCCTTGATCCGGCTTTTCGCGTCGTCCACGATCGCCAAAAACTCTTCTGAATGCTTCATATACCCGCATTCTAACAAAGTTCTGCTGACTCACTAGCTTGGCCGAATCTAAACTCCTATAATCGAGGTAAGCAATTTCTACTAACTTTTTTCGAGGTTAATTACATTGGCTGAACAATTTGACGTGACGATAATC
>JAICPV010000416.1 GCA_025929655.1 Pyrinomonadaceae bacterium | reverse complement strand
TTAAGCACCGTTACGGGCGCTGGTTCGCTTTTGGGTTCTTCCGGTTGCATTTCCGGTTTTTCGGCGTCCTGAAGTTGAACGTCCTCGGCGCTTTTGACCTTGCGCATTTTCGCCGTTAGTATCTCCCCGACCTTCACCGGGGAAAACGCCGAGTTCCAATCTCGTCGCAAGAGGACGCCTCCGAGCCATAGAACATACAGGGCCTGCAGCATACCCGATTCCGGAAGGCTGCACATGCTGCGCATCTGCGCGATGTTGAGCGACATGTTCTGGAACCGTTCCAGGACGTAGGCCTCGTGGGCCTGCAATACGTGGCCGTTCAGGCCTGCCGGTGAAACGCTGAACGATTCGTTCACGCTCCGGAAACGCTTGCTGATCGCGTCGGTCGGGACACACCGTGCATAGTCCATCAAAACGCGATGAAGGTTGACTTCGTATCTGACATCGTCGCGAAGCCGTGCAAGAGGGCTAAAGTGCCAATCGCCGTCCGGCCATGCCAATGTGTCGACGATGATCCCTTCGATCTGCATTGCGAACATTTCATCGACTTCGCTTTTTGAGAAATCGCCGGAATTCTGAAGCGAGATCGCAAACTCCATGTCGTTCGCGAAATTGGGATAAACAGCTAAAGCTTCCTTCTCGATCTTTCTGTTTTGAAGCATCACGTTGAACAGTCGCATCGCTTTAGCGTTTGAAACGGCAAATACCAATTTCCCCTGGTCGAAGTAGACCACGGCTTTTTGATCCGATCGCGAAATTCGAAGGCTGCCGGAGAGACGCGCCTGTCCGATCTCGACCAGCAGTTCGGCGAGCGGATAGGTTTGAAAATTGCCTTTTTGATCGAGTGGATTGTGCTGCGTCATTCGGGAATTGCGGCGGGCCGCGGAAGGTAGGGCCACATCGATTTTACCAAAGGGCGAGAACAAAAAGTAGCAAAATCTCGTGGAGAGCGTCGCGAGATTTTAGCAAATTTACTATCATTTGATTTTTGTGCATAACCAAAACGACATAGTGATCCGCGAATGCGAGACCTTCGGCGACCTGTCATCCTGCGTCGACCTCCAGCGTGAGGTTTTTGCGTTACCCGAGATCGAGCTGTCACCCGTGCGGCATTTGATCGTGACGGTTAACGCAGGCGGCTTCGTTCTAGGGGCGTATTCGGGCGATGAACTTATCGGGTTCGTGCTGAGCGTCCCGGCGTTTTTGAGAGGAGAGGCCGCATTTTACTCACACATGACCGCGGTAAAAGCTGCGTTTCAAAGTGTCGGGATAGGTGGACGCTTGAAATGGGCGCAGCGAGACAAGGCGATGTCGCTGGGCGTCAAGTTCGTAAAATGGACGTTCGAGCCATGGAAGGCCCGGAACGCATATTTCAATCTTGAGAAGCTCGGGGCGATCGTGAGCGAAATTCAACCTAATTTTTATGGGATCGACTATGCGACGTATTCGACAGCCGGCGAACCGATAGGGCTGGCGAGCGACCGGCTTTTCGCCGAATGGCATCTCGAGAGTCCGAAGGTCACCGCTCTTTCAAACAGTGAAAAGTATGCTGAAAACGTGGCTCCCGACGTTGAGATCGCGGTGACGCCTGATTGGACTGCGTTGGTCGCTCGCGATCCGAGCGAAGCGATAGCAGAGCAGAAACGGCTTAAGGAGGAATTCGAGGCCGCGTTCGAACGCGGACTCGTAGGCCGCGGGTTCAAACGAGACGAAACGTCGCCCGCGTATCTGCTTTATCAGAAATAATGCAGCATTTCATCGTGGATCCCGATATTCGAAAGGCAAAAACGCTGCCGTCTGATTTCTACACCGACGAGCAGTTTTTCGAAGTTTCAAAAGAAAAGATCTTCGCTCGTGCCTGGCATTTTTTGGGCCGTGCGGACGAGATAGAATCGCTGAAGCCCGCTACGCTGCTTCCGGGCTTCTTAGATGAACCTGTATTGCTTTCGAGGGACGGTGCAACTATTTCGTGCCTATCAAATGTGTGCACTCACCGCGGGAAGATACTCGTCGAAGAAGCATGCAAGGCAAATCTTATCCGCTGCGGATATCACGGGCGGAGATTCGCGCTGGATGGTAAGTTCCTATCAATGCCGGAATTCGATGGCGTCGTTGATTTCCCGACCGAGAGAGACGATCTGAAGAAACTGCCTTTGGCGGAATGGAACGGATTCTTATTCGCATCGCTAGAATCGTTCGCAGAATTTGGCGAGATCGTCGCCGATCTACCCGCTACTGATGGCGATCTCGGGCCGGCGGTCCTAAAACTTCGATCCGCGAAGGAATACGAGGTCCAGGCGCATTGGGCACTTTACTGCGAGAACTATCTCGAGGGATTTCACATCCCGTTCGTCCATAAAGGTTTGAATGAGATCGTGGATTACGGGACGTACGCGACCGAGACGTTTCGCTATTCCAGCGTTCAAACAGGGTTCGACGATGCGGGCAATGTCGCCGGCCGTTACGTGTTCATTTTCCCGAACCTAATGTTCAATTTTTATCCGTGGGGCGTTTCCGTCAACGTCGTACGACCGGTTTCGCGAACAAAGAGCGTGGTGGAATTTCTTACTTACGTAGGGGACGAATCGAAATTGGGCGAAGGTGCGGGGGCCGACCTCCACAGCGTCGAATTGGAAGACGAGGCTGTCGTGGAAAGTGTGCAAAAGGGAATTCGCTCTCGATTCTACTCGCACGGCCGTTATTCGCCGACCCGCGAGCAGGGAACTCATCACTTTCATCGTCTGATCGCAGAGTTCATGAGATTAGCTTGAAATGGACGTAATCGAAGAGATCGTGGCCAAACTTCAGACCGATCCACATGTGGAATTTAAGCGTCAGAGCAATTCCATAACGATACATCCTCCGAATGAGGATGGATTTAGTATTACCTTGCTAATTGACGACTGCTATGAGGTTAATTTCGAAGGATGGCACGAGGAGTTTACCGATCCGCAAGA
>JAICPV010000589.1 GCA_025929655.1 Pyrinomonadaceae bacterium | reverse complement strand
GCGCGAGCTTGCGATACGCCCGTTTGATTTCTTCCTGGCTAGCGCCGCGCTGGATCCCTAAAACCGAATAGTAGTCGAAAGTCGCATCCAAGATTCGATACTCTGAGCGCGTGGAACCGAGCTTACGATGAAAAGTTTTTGACTGGGGATTGTCGCATGGTTAGCGGCGCCGATAGACGCGGCGTCCTCCGGTCCCGGTCATTCTGCCTCTTTGCTTATACATTTGGACACACATGTCGTATATCGCCGAGCCTGCTCGGTCGTCGATCACGTGCTCGCCGTCGCACGTCAAATACTCGACTCTAATCAGTGAGTCTTTCGAGTCGCCGTCATTGTTGGTGACGCGCAAGAGAAGCGATTCGCTTTTATCGAGGTAGCCGCCGATCGTGCGAAAAATTTGAGCTTGATTGATAAATTGCGCGGAGGGCAGGATCCCGCCCCGTCGCATTTCGCCGATTCGATCGAGTTCTTCAATATCGCCCAGCGTGTAGGTGATCGAAACGGGTGCCGGCGCCGGCGGTTCCTGATAGCCGCATTCGGCGATGTACTCCTCTCCTCTGAGGCGAATATCGAACGACCTCAACCCCCTTCGATCGAGATCCTGGCCGATACAGCGGAGCGCCGTGGCATAGTTGATGTAGGCCATGGTAGAGAATTCCGGTCGACGCACTTCAAACACTTAGCGAAATTTTATAACGCTAATGGTACGGTTACTGGGTCAAAAAATCAACACAAATAACGGAGCCGACGGCGAATGCCACTTGTGAGGAAACGACCGCGCTGCGCAAGTTCGGTCGTTTTGAGGGGATCGAAGAAATTATTCGGCTAGTTCGGAATGGCAGGCAATGGGTCCATGACGCCGATCATGCTGTCGCGCGTCACCAGCTTGGCGAGATCCATCTCGCTCCATCCTTCCGTGCCTCGGGGCCGAAGCGGCAAGACGATGTACCGGATGTCTGCGGTACTGTCGTGAACCCGCACTTCGACATCATCCGGCAGCTCCAAACCGAATTCCCGCATGACGCCGCGCGGATCGGCGACCGCGCGCTGACGATAATTAAAGCTCTTGTACCAATCGGGCGGACGACCCAAAATCGGACGCGGGTAGCATGAACACAGGGTGCACACGACCATGTGCCGAACTTTTTCGGTATTCTCGAGAACGACAAATTCATTGATCGCGGTCGCATCGATTCCCATTTCGGCGCAAGCCGCTTTGGGATCGGCGATGAAGCGTCGTTTAAAGGCCGGGTCTACCCAAGCCCGCGACACCAGCTTGGCTCCATTCGCCGGAGATCTCGCCTCCTGGTATTCGACTTGGCACTGGATGTCTTTTTCGGTGATCACGCCTTTTTCGAGTAGAAGATCGCGAATCGCGTAAATTCTTTTGGCGTAATAGCTGAGTTCGTGCTTCGGATGTTCATGTCCGTGGTCGTCGCTCATAACCAACTCCCTAAAGCATCGGTTCTAACCAATGATCGTAAATGTCGACCAAAACTTTGTCGCCAGCGTGCGGCGATTTTCCGAATACGTCTGGGTGACGAAAAG
>JAICPV010000184.1 GCA_025929655.1 Pyrinomonadaceae bacterium | reverse complement strand
GTTTCGGAAGGGGAAACGATCACTGAAGAAGACCGCTATGCGCAGTTTGTCGACACACAGGGCATCACCGCGCCGTACATCATTGACCGCTTCACCAACGGCAAACATTCTTCTCGGATCAACTTCCTCACGATCGAGTACAACAAACCCATCCCCGATTCGATCTTCGCAAAACCGACCGACCCAAAGGCGCTCAAAAAAGACCTCAAGATCTGAGCAATTCGGCAAGAATCAAAACGAGCCCGCTGTTGCGGGCTCTTTTCTATTCGATCTTAATTTCGGGCCTATATAAAGGCGAAATCGAACTGGCCCTGGTGCACGTGCGGGTCGGCGGTGATATCGACGTTGCCGAGGTAATGCTCGACCTCTTCGAACACTTCGCGCTCGCCGTTTCGGAATGCGCGGGCGACATCAGGGTGAATGCGAAGCGTTGTGTTGCGCACGTCGTCCAACTGCTTTGAAAGCCTCCGGGCTTCCGACAAGATCTCGTAGCAAACCGTCGTCGGCGATTTGACCCACCCTGCGCCTTCGCAGTTCTCGCATGGGCTGCACATCGTGCGTTCCAGCGATTGCTTGACGCGTTTTCGCGTCATTATGATAAGGCCGAAATCGTTAAACGAAAGCACCTTTGTGGGCGACTTATCGGACTGCAGAGCTTCCTGGAGCGCCTGATAAACTTTGTGACGATTCTTGCGGTCCTCCATATCGATCAGGTCGAGAACGATGATGCCGCCGAGGTCGCGTAGTCGGATCTGGCGGGCGATCTCGTCGACAGCTTCCATGTTCGTGCGGGTGATCGTGTCTTCCAGTCTCGCGTTCCCTTTCCCGACGAATTTGCCGGTGTTGACGTCGATCGCCACGAGAGCTTCCGTCTGATTGATCACAAGATAGCCGCCCGATTTCAGCCACACACGCGGCTTCAATGCTTTGTCGATCTCTTCCTGCACACCGTATTGGTCCAGTATCGGTTCCTCGCGCGTGTATAATTTCACGCGATTTACCATGCGCGGATGGATGCGGTTGATGAATTCGACCGTTCGAAGGTATTCCTCCTCACTGTCGACGCGGATCGCAGTGAAGTTGTCGGAAAGCTGGTCGCGCAGAAGCCGCTGTACAAGATCAAGATCCTGATGCACCATAGCGGGCGATTTCGACTTTTCGCTCTTTTTCTTTACTTCATGCCACGTACGAACAAGGTACTTCGCGTCCTGCCTGAGGTCTTCTTCGGAAATGCCTATACCTGCCGTACGAACGATAAATCCGCCCGAGGGGATCTCCTCGTCCTGACGGATACGCTGGATCAGCGTGCGGAGCCGCCCGCGCTCACTCGCGGATTCGATCTTTCTGGAAACGCCGAGATGCTCGATCGTCGGCATGTATACCAAAAAGCGTCCGGGCAGCGCGATGTGCGACGTGATGCGGGCGCCTTTTCGGGCGATCGGTTCCTTTGCGATCTGGACCAGAATCTCCTGGCCCTCTCGAAGAAGGTCGGAAATTGTGGCCTGCGGCGGACGATCCCGTCTGTCGCCGCCGCGTCCGCCGCGGTCATTTCGGGGGCGGCCATCGCGATTATCACGCCCGCGATTTCGGCCGCGGTCACGGCCGCGGTTCTGATCCTGCTGCTTCGCTTCCTCTGAAACCGGTTCCTGCACTTCGGCCGGCGGTTCCATCGGCGCATCAAGAGTGGCCTCGGCCGATCTGACATTCTGCTCCTGCGGCTCGTCGTCATGACCGTTTTCCTCAACGGAAACATTTTCGTCCGGTCCGCTGCCGTTTCCTTCAGGTTTACGACCGCGTCCGCCTCGACGACGGCCGCGTCCGCCACGCCGTACTGTCATTTCTGCATTAGTGCTCGCTTCACGAACAGATGCTTCCGAATCTTCCAAGCCGGCATCGGAAGTTTCACCCGATTTTTTCTTACGGGAGCTTTTCGTTTTGGCCTTGGGCTCGGCTTTGGCTTTCGGTGCGCGTTTTGGCTTTTCGGCCTTCGGCTCGTCTTTAACCTTTTTCGTTCGGCCACGCGTTTTCTTCGGAGCCTCTACCATTTCCTCTTCGTCGGCGATCCGTTCAAATTGCCCGGGCGAAGATTCAAACGAATCCAACAGAGATCCGACCTCTGCCATGCTCGTCGATTCAAGGTCGAATTCCACCGCCCGGACCTTGTCAACGATCGCTTCCTGCATGTAGGCGTCTTTGAACATATCGCCTGTATCTTCGTCGTCGATGATCCGCTCAAAGCCGGAGTCATCGAACTCGATCACCGGCGGCTCAGCAGCATTGGCGATAATTTCATCGACCGTTCTCTCGTCAGGCGCTCGTTTGCCGCCTCTCCGCGACCGGCCTCTTGTTTCGTCAGGTTTTCTTAATTCCACATCCGGCGGCACACCTGCTTCGGCCAGAGGCTCGGCGATATCCTGGGCCGATTCCATCTGTTTTTCGCGCTCGACGCGGGCACGCTCGATGCGTTCCTGGGCTTCGCGTTTGGCATCTTCCGGCGAAGTCTTCTTTCCCTTTTCCATCACGATCCGCTCGATCTCTTCTTCTTCGTCGAAGAAGTCCGAGACGTAGAGGAAAGCGTCGCGTTCGAGGCCGATGTTGACGAATGCGGACTGCATCCCGGGCAGGACGCGCTGCACGCGACCCTTGTAGATGTTCCCGGCGATGCCGGAATTTTCCTCGCCGCGCTCGATGTAAAACTCGGTGACTTTACCGTTATCGAGAATGGCGATCTTCTTTTCGCGTCCATTGACGCTAACGATCATTTCTTTTGACATTTATTCTGTTTCGATTCCTTGTAAAATTAGGCTGCGGCCCGAAATTAAATACATTTCGAGTGCATTTTGAGGATGGCAGATCGCAGTTAGACGAATAGCTTGTCCGCCCCGTTCAGGACGGCAAGTGGAGCACGTAAAGTTGTACTTTGGAACCGCGATTCAGAACGGAACGTTCTGAAACGAGATCAGCGAGTTGTTTCACGCTGTAGTTGAGAACTCCATTGCTCGCATTTTCGCGAGCTTTTCATCACGGGGAGCGGCGTTCTAAAAATAAGAAACGCGCTCGACCCTGAAATCTGCTTATTGGCCGCTCCACGGCGGCCGCAATCCTCATCAACCAGCTCGTTCAGGCTTTCAAAGCCATAGCACGGTTAAACAACGCAAGTATATACAATCGAAGCTGTTAGGTAAACAACGATTTTAACGAAAGTTTACGGGCGTCTTCTCACCTCGTTAAACGGAATTGCGAAAATCGCCGTTCCGCGCGATTATCTCTTAAGCCTAAAAACTCACGAAAATTTGTCGAAGCGCTTCCGCGACACTTCCCAAATGGCCGAAAAAAGGAGATCTTCCAGTCAAAATACGCTTAAAAAGGCACCGACGGGCATAAGCGGGCTTGACGAAATTACGTTCGGCGGCCTCCCCGCGGGTAGGCCCACGCTCGTTTGCGGTACGGCCGGAGCAGGAAAGACGATGCTCGCGGCTGAGTTCATAGTCCGCGGGGCGCTCGAGTTTGGCGAGCCGGGCGTTTTCATGATGTTCGAGGAGAATGCCGAGGAACTCACGCAAAACGTCCGATCGCTGGGCTTCGATCTGGACGATCTCGTCAAAAGGAAACTTGTAAGTCTCGATCATGTGCATGTCGAGCGAAGTGAGATCGAAGAGACTGGTGAATACGATCTTGAGGGCCTTTTCATAAGGTTGGAACACGCGATCAAGTCAGTCGGAGCGAAACGGGTCGTGCTCGACACGATAGAAGCACTTTTTTCGGGATTGTCGAACGAAGGAATACTCCGATCTGAGCTCCGCCGGCTCTTCCGCTGGCTGAAGGACCGCGGACTATCCGCAGTGATAACCGCAGAACGCGGCGATCGTGCCTTAACGAGGTACGGACTCGAAGAATACGTAGCGGACTGCGTCATTTTGCTGGATCATCGCGTAAACGAACAGATATCTACACGCCGGCTTCGAGTCATAAAATATCGCGGCTCCGAGCACGGCACCAACGAGTATCCATTCACCATCGGAAAAAGTGGGCTCTCCGTCATGCCGATCACATCGCTGCGGCTGGACCACTCGGTTTCGAACGAGCACGACCCATCCGGGATCGGCTGGCTGGATGAAATGCTCGCCGACGGCCGGGGCGTCTTCCGCGGCAGCAGCATCCTTATCAGCGGTGCACCGGGAACAGGGAAGAGCAGCCTGGCCGTCGCTTTCGCCGTTGCCGCATGCACGCGGGGCAAAAAGGCGATGATCTTCGCCTACGAAGAATCTGAGAAACAGCTTGTGCGAAACATGCGGTCGATCGGCATGGACCTTTCCGGCTGCGTTAGAAAGAAGCTTTTGCGGGTCTTCTCGACGCGGCCCACGCTCGTCGGCCTCGAACAGCATTTGGTGACGATGCACGACGAGATAGAAGCTTTCAGGCCTGATCTGGTCGTCGTCGATCCGATCAGCAATCTCACGATCGAGGGGCGAGTCTCAGACATAAAGCCGACGCTCATACGGCTGATCGATCTGATAAAGAAACGGGGCATTACGGCTATCTTCACAAGCCTGACCTCCGGCGAACAGGGGCAAAGTGCCGAAACGTCCGAGGTTGGCGTTTCCTCGCTGATGGACACGTGGATTCTTCTAAGCAACGTCGAACACGAAGGAGCACGCCGGCGAACCCTCATAATACTGAAATCGCGCGGAATGAAACATTCGAACGTGGTTCGGCAATTCTTAATGTCAGATAGAGGGATCTTCCCTCTTGACGGCGATACTCACCCCAAGAGATCCAATAAAAGGAAGGTCAAATGATGGCCAATACAGGTACAGGAAAAACAAAGAAGACCAAAGGCCCGGGTGAAAAAGAATATCAGCTGCGTCTTTATATCGCGGGCCACTCTGCGAAAGCGCGAGCGGCATTGGAAAACCTCAACAAGATCTGCGAAACGCATCTCGAGGGCAGATACAAGATCGAGGTGATCGACCTCTTGAAAAATCCCAAACTCGCCGCCGGCGACCAGATCCTCGCGATCCCGACACTCGTACGGAAACTGCCGGAGCCGATGAAAAAGATCATCGGCGACCTTTCGAACGAGGAGCGGGTCCTGGTCGGTCTCGACATTCAGCCGCTGAAGTAAGTCTTCGCAATAAGCCCTATAACACATTTCTGCGGCCGGTAATGCCTCTTTTCGTATCCGCACCGCCAGGCGATACAATCAATATTTCGCTATTATTTTTCGCGCTTTATGGAAATGAATATCGAACTCGTTCGCGATGCGGCAGCCGTAAAAACAGCCTGCGATGAGCTCGCGAGCGAGCCTGTTCTTGGCCTCGACACCGAAACGACCGAGCTCGATCCGTACAAAGGCGACATGCGACTTGTGCAGTTGAGCTCCGGCCGAAAGACGTACATTTTCGACATGCTTCCGTTTCGAAGAAACGGCGATCTGCGTGCAAACGCGGAGCTCGCCCCGCTGCGAAGGATACTCGAGGCGCCTACGCAAACGAAGGTGCTGCACAACGCCAAGTTCGACGCGAAATGGATCCGGCACCAACTCGGCTGCGAGATCGGGGCGACATTCGATAC
>JAICPV010000186.1 GCA_025929655.1 Pyrinomonadaceae bacterium | reverse complement strand
TGATGCGGAACGAAAGATGACGGAACTTGCCAACCGCTTCGGTTTGGACGCTGAGAGTGAGGGAGAGCGAGACGGGGGGCTCTCGGCGTCCCTGCGTCACTCGCTCCCCGCGTCCCGGTTGCTGCGTCAGCTCGCCCGCGAGCTACTGCTCGCCCAATCCTCCGACTGGGCGTTCCAGATCTACCAGGGCACGACTGTGGAATATTCATCTCGCCGCTTCCGCTCGCACATCCACCGATTCGACCTGCTGCACCAGATGCTGAGTAAGAGTGACGCGTTTACGCGTGATGAAGCGATCACGCCTGAAGGCGTAACTCTTACCGATCAGCAGCTCGACCTCCTCACGGAGCTCGAATCCCGCGACACGATCTTTCCGGAGCTCGACTTCAGCGTCTACGCAAAGCAGGCTAGTTCCAATACATGAACGAGCCCAGCACCTTCCACCTTGTGCCGCGGTTGTTGAAATCCTCGATCGAGTTGAAGTCCGTGTTGTCGATCGGGTTCCAGGGGTTCAGCAGCTTGATCTGGTTGGCCGCGACATCGACGCCCGTGACGACCTTCACGTGCGGGCTGTTCTTGACCCATTCGCCGCAGACCCAATACGGCCCGTGCGATTTCAGCGCGGCGGCGAGATAGCCGATGTCGGCGTCGCCGTCGCCCGCGCGGCCCAGGCCCAGACAGCGCGCGATCGTCAAACAGTTCTCCGGCGCGATCCCGTTCTGCAGCCAGTAATCCGGCCACACGTCCGGGTCCGCGTTCAGCTTATCCAGCGGTTCCGATTTCGGCCTGCCCTTCCACAGATACAGCATCTGCAGACACGCCAGCCAGCAGATGCTGGCCGTCGGCTGATTAACATAAGGAACCTCCGGCTGAACATTCACAAATCCCATAAATTCACTCCTCGATCTTTATAATGAAATATTTCAGCGGAATTTTAGCACTACTTCGTCCCATTGCGGTGTCCGCATCGGTAAATGACGTAATCATTCCCGAATTTTTGCCCAAACTTGCCGACACGATCAGGCCCGCTCACAAAACTTTGAGATTCGAAGTTCCGATCAGTTTCTTCGAAATTCGAAATTCCAATCGATTTCTTCGAAATTCGAAATTTCAAATTGTGAATTCTGGCTTATCTCTGTGCTCTCTGTGGCAGATTCTTTTGCCGCCAACTGCTACTGCCGCCTGTCCAACTCAACCACCTTCTGCAATATTGGAAAGCCTTAATGACGGAACCTATTTTATAGGGATCGACCCCGACCCGATTGCGGGGCCTTTTGCGGAACTTCACGGCGACCCGGTGAACTCAAATAAGATCACGCAAAAATTAGAACAGTTTGCAAGGGCGAAACTTGCAGGAATCGCGGAACGATAGTCGATCCCAACATCGTTAATTTACTGGCTGGCTATTCGTTGCTTTTTAGAGGCATCGGGAGCGTAGTTTCGAATTCCGAAGCAGGCACGTTGGCTGGTTGGCCGGCGTCGGCAAGTTCTTCGATCGACGCCACGATCTTGTCAATCGCTTCGTGGACCTTTTCCTCCCGTACCTCGGAGTCTTCCACCGCTTCCTGGTGTTCCTGTTCGGTCTGGGTTTCGAGAATTTCGTCAGGCATAAGCAGGACTCTAATTAAATCACAGTATTAGCCGAGTTCGGTACGGTGCTGAACCCATTTGAAATGTGGATCACACTTATCCCTTTTCAGGTTTTCCGTGTGGTACCACACAGACGGGCTTCGTGCCGGGTAATAACCTTGGTATGAATCTCGAACTGTTACTACAACTACACAATTCGGTCCGCATACGACAAGTTCTGGTATCGCGGCCGCTTAAGGTGCTTATGAAGCCGGAAACTTTTAACGACCTCGAGGACGCTGTTGCGGATGCTCAGCGCGAAAGCGAAAGGGCAGGCGACGTCTATTACAAAACGATCACAAAATGGACGGTTTCGCGGTTCACCAACGGCTCCGGAAGGAAATGCTACGAACTGGCGATGGCCTACGACCATGCCATCGACCGTCTTATAGACCGTCTTAAACATCAGTTGATATCTGCCGCTTCCCGGAGGAAAATCATCAAGCTCGCAGTCGAACAAAAGTCACTTTTAAAAGCCGACCTTGATTATTTTGGAACGAATCTTCCGCCGTTTCCCAACGAGCAAAAGGAAAATGCAGAACCAAGCGCATCCAATGAAGAAGGCAACCGCATTGCTCAAACGGCTTAATAGCGCGCAGAATTCTTCGGACGGTACCTTCTTTCTATACCGTTCAAAGCAGTGCTCGTATCCTTTCGATGATCTTTGAGGGGCGCGGGTACCAGAGCCGGTTGGTGTCGATCACTTTCTCGCCATCGATGTACACCCTGAATTCGCCAAAACCGCCTTTGACTGTTTCTACTCCGATCGCGCTCTCCTTTCTTAGTTGAGCCGCCACACGGGAGGCCATCATTTGCTTGATCGGTCAGACAGAGCAGTAATGTATTGAAACCATTTTCATAAAGCAAGAACCAGTTTATCGGCGTCGCCATTTCTTCCAGGCATTCTTTAAGAGAAACGGCGTGAAGATCAAAAGGATGAGTGGCAGCAGCCAACTCGATGAGGCTCTTTGGATTGCGACGTTCATAGTACCCCGGTTAAAAACCGAATCGATCATTAACTTCATCGTTCAGAAATAAACATAACCACTTTGATGAAAAGCCCCAGGCGTAAACCGGGGCTTCCATGTGTGAGTGTCAGTTCTTAATAGCTTCGAATATTGAGCACAGTATTCAATATCGTGCCCAAGATATTCACCGAACCGTTTTCGTAATAACCGTATTCGTACTGCCCGTTATAGTTAGAGTCAAAGCGGCTGTTCGAGCCGTCCTGGTAGCCGCGTTGGAAACCCTGTTGGAAATAGTACTGGTACTGGTTCCGTGCGACGTGCGACTGATAGCCGTATGTTCCGCTGCGGTAGATATTGGAATTCGACCATCCAAAGTTTCTATTGCCATTCCGGTCGGCCCGGCCGGCCTGGAAACCCTGTCGGTACCCTTCGTTAACAGCGTTCTGAAGAAGCTGTGCGCCGCGGTAGTCCGTGTTGTAAAATGAACCGTTGCGGTAAACGCGGTAACGGGCGTTCTGGTCCCAATCGGTGGTTCCAAAAACGAACGCCACGCCGTCGTTATTGCGTGTGTTGTAAGTGACCTGGCGCTGCTGGTTCAGGCGGATCTGATCGTTATACCGGGACCAGGCGGACTGACGCTGCTGCATCAAACGGGCGCGCTGCAGTTCGGCTTTCGCGTTCTGCTTGTTCGCTTTCGCGGCACGTTTCATTACCTTGCGCTGATCCTTGTCATAATCGCGATTGCCCTGTGCGCTAGCTACGCTACTCGTTCCGACAACGCCGACCAGTACGGCCGCTGCCGTTACGGCAAATTTTCTAAAATTACGTGTATTCAAAATTAACTCCCTTTCTGCTCGATTTAGAGATCTTACTTTTGCCCGAAACTCAAAATGTGAAACGGGATATAAGAGTAAATAAATGATTGATTTTTCAGCAGACCTCAATTCACTAAAGTTGTGTAAAAGCAATTCACAAGCCGTGTTATCGGCGATTCAATGTTCGCAACGACTTAACCCTTTTCTTGCCGTTTTATTCCTCCGCCCTACGCTTCATAGCGTCTAGCGTTTACTTGGATGGTTCAGTTCTCGGAGGGTTTTGGGCCTCGCCGATGCGTGGGAGTATGGAAACCTGCGGGACCTCGGGTCCGCCGCTGCGGCGATGGCCTTTCCATAGATACTTTGTGTAATTCGAATAGATCGGATGTTCCGGGAGCCCCATGTCGTCATCCTCGGGTTCCTTATGCTCGAACGGGGGCAGCAGCGTGAGCGGGTTGCTTTCCAAATGTGTAAAATCGTCTTTCATCACAGATAACGCCGCCTTGATCTTTCCGCCTTCGTTTTGCCAACGGTCGGCCGCACTCTCGTCCTCGCTCATAAACTGCCTTGTATTAAGAGTATGACAGGGCGCGCGGATTCCATCCGTGCGGGCTCGCACATATAGGAATCAGGGGTGACGGTTTACTGATTTCTTGAAACGTACGTCCCGAGGAGTCGGTCGTATTCGTCTTTAACGACGCGGTAGCACTCACAGACTTCCGATTCCATCGCGTCGCGATCGAGCATTGTAATGGTGCCGCGGGAATACGTGATCAGGCCGGTCCGCTGTAGATTCCCCGCCGCGATCGAAACGCCCTCGCGCCGAACCCCGAGCATGTTTGCGATAAGCTCGTGGGTCATGACGAGCTTGTTGCTTTGCAGGAGATCGTGGTTGATCAGCAGCCATCGGCATAGCTGCTGTTCCACGGAATGCAGGCGGTTGCAGACCGCGGTCTGTGAGATCTGCGTCATCAGGTACTGCGTGTATCGCAGCAGGATGCTTTGAAAGACGCCGCCCAAACTAAATGTGGTTTGGAGCGGTTTCGAAGGCAGGCGAAAAGCGTCGCCGGCGCTCTGCACAACCGCGCGGTTCGGCGTCGTCATCCCACCCATGAACAAAGCAACGCCAACGAGCCCGTCGTTACCCGTCATCCCGATCTCGGCGGTCGAGCCGTTTTCCATTATGTAAAGCAGGGATATGATCGCGGTAGTCGGAAAGTAAACGTATTCCAACTGTTCGCCCGATTCATATATGACCTCACCGAGGTCGAATGAGACAAGCTCCAAGCCCCGCTGCAAACGTCCGAATTCGTCCTCGGGTAATGCGGCGAGAAGATGGTTTGATAAAGCGTTGTTGGAGTATGTCGCTGTCGGCATAAGATGCACGCCGCTTGGATCGGCACGTTTTACAAATAGAACGGTTCTTCGAGTTTATCACGAGACATCGCAAACGTTCGGCATATGTGCGCTAGCACACAGACTGCGGTGCTCCGTGGATTTAATGTTGTTGCATAACTCATTAACGGTCGGCGATCGAATCTTAGAAGTTTGGCTTTTCTCTTTTTCGAGCGATCGTTCTGATAATGAGGACCGATCCAGGGTTGAAATAGGTTCGTTTCAGCAGGGGACGACCCCGAACTTGTTCCCGTGGCCGGGCGAACGCTATCAGAAAGTCAGCACAAAGCGGCGATCTGTGACTGGCAGTTAAGCCTGCATTGAAGGACGGTCGTTGACTGTCCTTCGATTTTTTCAAGAGCACAAAAAGGATAGATGGAGACACGTATTATGGCCGCACGAGTGATAACGATAATAAAACCATATCAGTCGACAATAGGAGCTGCCGCATCGACACCCGAACCTAGTCAGCCGACTGAAACCGAGGTCCGCGAGAAAAGGGTACTGATAGTGAAAAACTGGATATCGGAGCGGCGCGATAATGATACGCAGGAAAGAAGCGAATCGAGGCGAGAGGTCATCGAATGGCGAGAGCTAAGTGCCGCACCGTCGGACAAGAAGATTGCTATTCGCGCATTAACAGAGTAGTGTTAAAGATGAATCGAGCCTTGCTTACTCTTTTTTCAGCCTACCCGAAT
>JAICPV010000035.1 GCA_025929655.1 Pyrinomonadaceae bacterium | reverse complement strand
TTCGAGCAGATCGAGCTCGCCGCGTATTATTTTTCGCTTTTTCCCGATTCGAAATTCAGTCCGGCGATCCTGCTCTTATTCGGCGACCTCTGCCAGGAAACCGCGGTCCGATTGTCGCGAGATGCAGCGAGCCGTCTCGACCGGCGCGAAATGGCAGCCTCAGGCGCGCCGCTGCACAGCTATTACCTCAATTTCAACATGCTGGACCGCTATCGAAAGCTCGGCGTAACTTTCCGTTTCAATCCCGAAACGAAAACCTTCTACTACGACGGCGCCAGCTGGCGAAAATTGCTGGAGAAGTTCGGCGGGTCGCCCGAGGCAAGCGAAGCGAGAAAGCGTTTGGATTCGATCAGCCTGCGTTCGCAGTCGGCGGGTCAAAAATGACGCTATTTTTAACGCGGATCGACCGGATTACGCGGAAAAGGCCGGATAAAATCAAAATCAAAAACCTCGATCAAAAATTCATTATTCTTATCCGGCTTTTTTCTGCCTGATCCGCTCGATCCGCGTTAAAAATTCTCACTAGATCGCGGCTGCGATCTGAGACGCCACTTTCGCGTTGTTTTCGAGCAGCGCGATGTTCGTGGAAAGCGTCTTTCCGCCGCTTCGTTCGGACATTTGGGAGAGCAGGAACGGCGTAATATCTTTCCCCTTTATTCCCTGTTGTGCGGCCGCTTTAAGTGAGTCAGCAAGCAGGGCATCGAGATCCTTCGAAGGGATCTCGTTTTCTTCCGGCACGGGTACGGCCACGACGACCGCATTCTTCATCTCAAGCTCGTCGCGGGCGATGATCGCCTGCGCGGCTTCGCGCGCAGTTTCGACCCGCTCATCCACTTTCAGCCCGCTTGTCCGCGAATAAAATGCCGGGAACTCTTCGCATTGCCACCCAAGCACCGTGATACCGTGCGTTTCGAGCCACTCGCGGGTAGCGGGAAGATCAAGAATTATCTTTGCACCCGAACAAACGACAGTTATCGGGGTATTCGCAAGTTCGGGCAGATCGGCTGAAACGTCCTTTCTATCGCCCCGATGAATTCCGCCTATGCCGCCGGTGGCGAAAACTTTGATACCTGCCCGATGGGCGATGAAGGCGGTCGTCGCCACAGTCGTCGCGCAGTTCAGTTTCTTAGATACCGCCACGGGAAGGTCACGATGCGATATCTTTCTGATCTCTTTCGAGGTCGCCAGCATCTCGAACTGGTCTTCGTTCAGACCCACGCAGATCTCGCCGTCGAAGACGCCGACTGTTGCCGGAACTGCACCGTTATCGCGAATAATGCGCTCAAGTTTGTAGGCTGTCTCTATATTTTCCGGATAAGGCAGGCCGTGCGCGATCACCGTCGATTCCAGCGCGACGATCGGCGACTCAAAATGCAGCGCGCCCGTGACCTCTTCGTTGTATTTGAATTTCATCGAATAAATTGCCACTAGCTTCAGCTAGTGGTATACAGTCAGCAAACAATAGGGCTTTAGCCCAAATCTTGATTTCGGCTAAAGCCTTAATGAATTATCTCATCAAGATTCGGCTAAAGCCGCAACTCTCGATTCCCGCAAACCACTAGCTGAAGCTAGTGGCAATTTATCATTTAACAAACTTTCCGATCCGGTCGAGCCGCGGGTTCGTCAGGCAGCCGATCATGCTGCCGTTCGAGGCGCTGCGGTCGCAGGACCAGTAGACGAACATCGCGCGGCCGATGATCAGCTCGCGCGGGACGAAACCCCAGCCGCGGCTGTCGTCGCTGTCGTCGCGGGCGTCGCCCATGCAGAAGAACATGTTCTCGGGCACCTTCATCGGCTTCCCTTCGACGCCGAAGTTGAGGTGGCGCGTCGGCAGCTTTCGGCCGGCCTGCACGGCGGACATCGTGTCTTCGTTATAATAGACGTCCCATTTATCTTCCGGGGCGCGAGGCTCGAATTCGCGAACGTCAAGAGCGGCGTCCCGCTTGGTCGTATCGCCGATCAGGCGGTGCTCAGGCAGCAGCTCGCCGTTAATGTAAACCTGGTTGTCGCGAAATTCGACCGTCTCGCCAGGCAGCCCGATGACGCGTTTTACGTAATTCAGCTGGTATTTGACGAGGCCGCGGCTTGTGTCCGTTTCAGGCCTGACACTGTTGCCCGGATATTTGAAAACGATGATGTCGCCTCGTTGGATCTCGCGCATCGGCAGGAAAGGAAGCGGATGCCCGGCGGGATTGAAGATAAACTTGTTCACCAGCAGGTAATCGCCGATCAGGATGGTATTCTGCATCGACCCAGTGGGCACAGTCACCGCCTGGATAATAAACGTCATGCCGAAGATCGCCATGATCAGGGTCACGGTGAACGATTCGAAATACTCGCGAAACGCCGACTTTGGCGGGCCTTTCGGTTTCGGTTCTTCCTTCTCTTTTTCCTGCTTTTCCTTGTCTGCCATATCGGTCGAGCTGCAATAACTAATCGATCTTGTTCAAACTTTCGAAGAACCTTAAACCACAGAACACATGAAATACACAAAACGGTCAGGACCGTTTTTCATTTAACAGTTCAAGAGCCTTGCTTGCCGCTATCATTTCCGCGGCCTTTATCGAACGGCCATTTCCTTCTGTTTTTCCGCCTTCCCAAACCGCTTCGACATAAAACGTTCTATCGTGGGGCTGGCCCTCGGTCCGTACCAGGTGATACGCAGGGGCGGCCATTTTGTTCGCCTGCAAAGTCTCCTGCAGCAATGTTTTATAGTCGAGCGACGATTGCGGCGTCGCGCTCCTGATCAATTCGCCGAACTCGCGTGTTAAGAACGCTCGAGCTGCTGCATACCCGCCGTCCAGAAAGATCGCGGCAACGACCGCCTCGAACGTGTCGGCAAGGATCGCCGGATTCTTTCGCCCGCCGATCTTTTCCTCTCCGGAGCTTAATCGCACATGATCGCCCAGATCGATCTTCTCAGCGGCCGCCGCCAAGGCCTCGGTTCGGACGAGGCTGTGTTTCATCAGGCTCAGGCCGCCCTCGCTCGCGTCGGGGTTTCGCCTGTAAAGTTCTTCGGCCACGACCAGCCCGACGACGGAATCGCCGACGAATTCGAGCGTTTCGTTCTCTTCAACCTTTTCGCCATCCTTTGCCGCTTGCTCGTTCGCCCAGGAGCGGTGCGTGAGAGCACGCTCCAGCAACTCCGGGGACCTGAAAGTGTGGCCCAAAGCGTTTTCGAGTGTGGACAAGTTCATCGCAGCGTCAAAATAGCGATTTTAAGGATTAAAGGGACAAAAAGAAAGCCGGGCGTATAACCTAACGCCCGGCCGAAGCTTAGATCGAAGGAGGGTAAAACTAATTCTTAGTCGGTTTCGTCACCGCCGTTTTTCCATTAGTCGGAGCAGGCGTTGCCGACGTGCTTGTGTTCGTTGTCGCGTCCGCCGGATCAGGATCGTTGATCGGCGTTACTTCGCTCGTAGGATTCGGGAACGGCTTCGAGAGCGTTGCCGCGATGTATTCGTTCATTCCCGCATCCTTATCAAATCTGCGCTTATAAAGGTCGGAGATCTGTTTGAACAAAGTGTCCTTATACGTCTTGTCGGCAGCCGTCGCGGTCGGGGCCACCTTATGAGCACGGCTGAGAGCATCGAGAGCTCTTTCGGTGTAGCCGTTGAACAGCCCGACCTTTGCCTTGATGTCGACGTCGATCTTTTCCTTCTCTTCGACCGTCGCCATGGCCTTCTGCTTTTCGATCATCGCCGCTATCTCGGTGCCCAATTTGCCCGCTTCGCCGATATAATAATCAGCGATCGAAGCGTAAACCCGCGGTTCGTTTTGGTTACGCCCCGGGAGCTGCGTCACTTCGTAATAGAACGGCAAAGCTCCTTTCTTATCGCCTTTCGCCCAATAATTGATGTAGGCGATCGCGTAGGTCATCTCGCTGATCGCGTCGTCCTTAGAAAACTCGTACTGGAAAGCGCCATACTTGCCGCTCGGTTTGGTCGATGCCGCGCCCGCCTTCAATTTGGCGATCGCCGTTTTCGCATAGCGAACAGTATCGTCGTTGTACTTAAAGTTCTTGTTATACGACTGGTAAAGGCCGATCGTAGCAAGCGGGACCATGATGTTCATGTTGTCCGGCTGGGCTGCAAGAATGTCCTTGCCGGCCGCATAAACTTCGTCGTATTTTTCGGCTTTGATGCCGTCGTCGAAACGCTGAAACATCGCCGCCGACTTCTGCCCCGCGTCATATTTTGCGAAACGCGTTTCCCACGGCCCCATCTGGCCGTTGAGCCAGGTTACAAAATCTTCAGTACCGGGGCATTTGCCAAACTTTTCCAAAAACTCCTTGCCCGCATCGATCGCGACTTTCAAGGTCGCGTTCTTTGAATAATTGTCGCGGATCTTTTTATCCAACGCGTTTATCGCATCCATGTCGTCGCACGCCTGCGCGTATGACGAACCCGCACCGGCCGCAATGAAAATCGCAGCAAGAAATGCCAAGCCGATCGATCTAACCTTCGTTTTCATCTCAATCACTTCCTCCAACCTGAGCTTCTAAGATCTTTTCCGCGGACGCCGGAAAACACGGCCCCCACGTGCCAATTCAGATGTATTGCAAATCCATTTCGTTGCAAAAATATAGGGCGAATTCAAAATCCAGGACGGGCCCGAAACGGGTATTTTATCGAGGATAATGAAAGGTAAATAATCATTCAATACTCGAACCCCTGTCAAGTAAACAAATGCGGGCAGGCGAAATGAAAAAAACCCTGCCGGCTGCGGCAAGGTTCCAATGGTATCAAAACTTTACTAAGTGGATTATTTGTCGTTTTTAACGACGCGCGGCCTGCCCGTCGAAGGCTCCACCGGCTTACCGTCCTTTCTGTACGGGATCACGACAGGCGAAAACACGGGCTTCGAATCGGCCGTCTTCACGACCTTTTTGACCGGCTGCTGAACGGGGACCTGGATCCTCGGCTCTGCGTACACCGTAAACACTTCTTCGTCTTTTACCGAAGCTGAGGTGTTCGCATCGGTAACCTCTTCAACATCGTCATCCTCGTCGTCGGTCATTCCTGCGGTACGCGCGTCCGCCGGAGCGGCGGACATGTTCTTCAACGCCATATAACGCTCGCGGTCGCGGACCAGGCGAGGAGCAAGCTCGCGGTATATTTTGCCGGCGACGGCGGCAGCGTATTTGCCGCGTTCACTGTGGCCGCGAGTGATCACCACGACGGCGTATTTCGGTTTTTCAACCGGTGCGACGGAAGCGAAAAGCCCGACCCACGATCCTTTTCCGATGCAGGAGCCCGTTTTTCCGGCTATTCCGAGGGATGCGTCAACACCGCGGCGCGCGGTGCCGTATTCGGCGGCGCCCATCATTCCGGGCAAAACCTGCTGGTAGCGTTCCTGCGGAACGTCGATGCGGCCGTTGTACTGCGGCCTGTAACCAGTACGTTCGACGGATGGTTTGGAAATGTGCGGGACGACCTTATTGCCGCCGTTGGAAAGGGCCGAAACCATCACGGCAAGTTGGAGCGGCGTGACCTCGAAATCGTCGCCGTGCGAATAGATGCGCGGATTGCTGTTGCCGTAAGGCAGTTTGCCGGGCGTTTCGCCCTCGGCATTGATGCCCGTCTTCTGGCCGAGTCCGAGGCTGCGGGCGTAATCGATCATTTTCGCGTTGCCGAACTTCGTTCCGACACGTTGGAAATACGGGTTTTTCGAGAACGCGAGGGCGGTATTCAGGTTGACGGACGAGTTTTCGCCGACGATGTCGCCTTCATTATTGATAACGTTCTCATTAACGCCCGCCACGCCCGTTACAAGCTTGATGGTCGAGCACGGCTTGAAGCCGTTTTTGATCGCCCAATCCTGGTTGACCATCGTAAGGATCTTCCCGGTCTGTGATTCCATCACGACGACCGTGCCGGCACGATTGCCGAGCGCTTCGACCGCGACGTTGCGGATGCGGAGGTCCTCACCCTCTGTGTTGTCTTTGGCGATATTCGATACCGTTTCGGTCCGAAGGCCCCGTTCAAAAGCCAGCCATCGTTCGCGCGCGGCGCGTGCAGCGGCTTCGCGGCGGCGCCTTTCGGCGAGTGCGGCTGCGCGTGCGGCGGCTTCTCGGCGGCGCCGTTCTGCGGCTTCACGTTTGGTTTCGCGCGGTGCACGTTTCGCGGTTCGTTCGTTTTTCTTATTCTTAGCGTCGAGGCGGGCTTGTTCTTTAGCGGAAAGCTTTTTGGAACGCGGTTCGTTCTTTGCAGTGCGCGAATTCCTGGCCGTCGCCTTCTTATCGCGCGTATTCGACTTCGCCGTGCGAGAATTCCTGGCATCCCGCGAGCTCGCGGCCTTCTTCTTAGTATCGGCCTTCGCCGATGCCGTCGGCTTCTTTGCCGGAGTTTTCTTCTTCGTCTGTGCGGTTACCTGACCCGAAAGGAAAGCGAATGCCAAAAAGAAAGAAATGACGAGCAAAGCGAGACGCTTTTCGGGACACATAGACTTCATGCACTACCTCGGCTTAACGAAGATTTTTAATTTTGGTTTTTTGGAAGAGGTCACTCGCCCCGCCGGGTTGAACAATTGCTTCTGCGGAGCGTTGCGATTTAACCGAGAGTGACTATAACATTCAATCCGTTCGCGATGCAAGTACTTTTGATGAATAGTATAAGTAGATCTAATTGATGGATTTCTTTAACACATTCCGCGGCCGACTGTTGATCATCCTGTCGCTGCTGTTGATAGCGACATTAGGGGTCCAATATTACCTGAATCTGCGCACGCAGAACGAGAACGAGCGTCTGCGCGAGCTGCAGGAGCAGACCATCTTCGCCGGCATCGCGCTCGGGGTGACGGGTATCACATCCAGTGAGTATATGGAGGACCTGATCGACCAGCCCGGACAGACTTCACTGACCGAGGAGGACCGGGAACGGATCCGCGACATAATCGTCATTAACGATAAGTGGCAGATAATCGACAGCTTAAACCCCGACCTCGTTCCGACAACCGCCGAGGACGGCACGGATGTTTACAAGAACCTTAGCGAAGTAACCGATTTACCGCCTTTGATGGAAGCTTCACGGCTGGGTCCCGACCTCGAGAAATTTCCAAACCGAAATGCCTCCCCGGCGAACACCGACGATGAGGCCCACGTGGTGCCGATTCCCACAAGCAAAGGCCGCTACTACGTAATGGTGATCCTTAAAAATGATCGCGCTGCAAATGCATGGCGTGCCGCTCAGCCGCTGGTTTACACGCTCGGGATCGTGTTGGCCTCGATGCTGATCACGCTTTTGCTTGTGTGGAGATTCACGCGGCCGATATCGAACCTTTCGATCGCAGCTCGTGAGGTGGCGGCCGGCAATCTCGATTTTCGAGTTCCCGGGGCGGAACGCAGCGATGAGATCGGGCAGCTTGCAAAGAACTTCAATGAGATGACGGCAGCTTTGGAGAAAAACCGCGAGCTCGAGGACCAGTTGAGACAAGCAGAAAAAAGCGCGGTCATCGGCCGGCTGGGTTCGGCGATCGCCCATGAGATTCGAAATCCGCTCAATTACATCAATCTAACGCTCGATCATTTAAAGAATCGATACACGCCAGCCGACGGCAAGACGGTCGAATATTCGAAACTGATCGTTCAGATCAAGAACGAGGTCGCGCGGATCAACCAACAGATCTCCGATTTCCTCAATTATTCGCGCCCGGCAAAGGCTAACCTGCAGTCGATCGACGCGAGAAAGACGGTCGAGGAATCGCTCCGCCTTGTCGAAGCACAGGCCGCCGAAAACGATATAAAGATCGGCTTGGTCGAGCGAGAAGCAGTGCCGAAGATACTTGGCGATCCCGAATTTCTCCGATCGGTCTTCAATAACCTCTTTATCAATGCCGTTCAATCGATGGGAAGCGAGGGTGGCAATCTTAATATCAAGATCTCGCCGGACGCGGGATTTGTTTCCTTCGAGATCTCGGACACCGGCAATGGTATTCCCAAAGAAAACCTGACCAAGATATTCGAGCCGTATTTTTCCACGAAGGAAACCGGGACAGGGCTCGGGCTCGCGATCGTCCAGAAGATCGTCGATATTCACAACGGCACCATCGATGTCGAATCGACCGTCGGCGAAGGTACAAAGTTTACAGTCCGCCTCCCCGCCGCCTGATACCTTCTCGTTCTTGAGAGGGTATTATGAAATTCGATCTCAAATCTTTCGCGACGCGCCTTTACGAGAAAATAAACGACGACGACATCCTCGGCAACGCGGCACAGGTGGCGTTCTATTTCACTTTTGCGCTCTTCCCGCTGCTGCTATTTCTGATGAGCCTTATAGGGATCATCCTCAGCGACAAAACCGACCTTCAGAACCAACTGTACGTGATACTAGGCGAGGTCATGCCGAGGTCCGCTTTCGATCTCGTTCAAAAAACCCTCACCGATGTGACCTCGAACGCCACGGGCGGGAAGCTGACATTCGGTATCCTGATCACGCTGTGGTCCGCCTCGGCCGGCATCGACAATATGCGGGGGACGCTAAATGAGGTTTACAACCTTAAAGAGACTCGCTCGTGGTTCAAAGCGAAACTCACCTCCTTCCTGCTCACGCTTGGACTAGGCGTCCTGATCCTCATCACCCTTGGCCTTATCGTTTACGGTTCGCATGCCCTGGATGCGGTCCTTCCGATCGATTCACCATACATCCTCGTCGCGTTGGAATGGATCCTGGTCGTCGCTCTTCTCCTGCTCGCGTTCGCCTTCCTCTACAACTTCGCCCCCAACCACGACCCGTTCGATTGGAAATGGATATCGCCGGGGGCGGTGATCGGGGTCATCCTCTGGATACTTTTCTCATTCGGATTTCGTTTGTATCTTAGGTATTTCGATTCGTACGCCGCCACCTACGGAAGCTTGGGTGCGGTGATCATCTTGATGCTGTGGCTGTACCTTACGGCGCTGGTGATATTGATCGGCGGCGCGATTAACGCGATCTTTGACGAGAAAACAGGCATCAAAAAAGAGACGAAAGATCCGGAACAGGTCACGGAAGAAAAATCGGAGAGTGGCAAAGAATCCAAAACTTGATTGAAAATTGCATTTCTTTTTAACGCCGATCGCGCAGATAAGACGGATTATTTAAATTCTATCCGGTAGTTTCCGCTGAATCCGCTTGATCCGCGTTAAAATTGCAGTTTCATTCGGGCCGTTCATCAAGAGTACGGATTCGACTCAATCACTATGGCTAGAAAATCGATCCTCGTCGTCGACGACGAGAAAAACCAAAGGGAGATCCTGGAAACGATTCTCTCGGGCGAGGGCTACGACGTGACGACCGCGAGCTCCGGTGAGGCCGCGATGAAATTCGTCGAATCGCGCCGCTTCGACCTCGTGCTGACCGATCTGAAAATGACCGGCATGTCCGGCCTCGACCTGCTAAAGGAGCTGACGAATTACGACAAGTCGATCATCGTCATTTTGCTCACGGCGCACGGTTCGGTAGATTCGGCGGTCGACGCTTTGCGTCTCGGCGCTTTTGACTATCTGCAGAAACCCTACGACAGCGAGAAACTGCTCGATACTGTTTCGCGGGCATTAAATAAGCTGTCTGCCCTGGACACCGAGATCGTTTCCGTTTCACCGGAGATGGACAAAGTCAAAAAGCTTATCCTCAAGATCGCGAAGTCGAATTCGACGGTCCTGATCCGCGGCGAAAGCGGTACCGGTAAAGAACTGATCGCCCGCTCGATGCACAAGAACAGCTTGCGCACGAACGAGACGTTTCAGGCTGTAAATTGTGCGGCGATAAATGAGAATTTGCTCGAATCCGAGTTGTTCGGCCACGAGAAAGGCTCTTTCACCGGCGCGGTCGGTGAAAAGAAGGGACTCTTCGAGATCGCTAACAACGGCACCCTTTTCCTCGATGAGATCGGCGAACTGGATATAGCACTGCAGGCAAAGCTTTTGCGTGCGTTGCAGGAACGAGAAATTCGGCGCGTCGGCGGTGTCCGGGAGATCCCCGTCGACGTGCGCGTACTTGCGGCGACGAACCGCGATCTTCTGAAGATGACCGAGGAGAAGCGTTTCCGCGAAGACCTATATTACCGGCTGAACGTTTTATCGATCGAGATCCCGCCGCTCAGGGAACGTCGTTCTGACATCCCGGTTCTGATCGATTATTTCGTCAAAAAACATACACGAGGCACGGAGCGGACCATTAATATCGACTCGGCCGCTAGAAAGCTGCTGAACGATTATCATTACCCCGGCAACGTCCGCCAGCTTGAGTCCGCGGTCGAGCGTGCGATCCTACTTTGCGAAAACGACACCATTACCACCGAGGACCTGCCCCCCGAAATGACGCAGGGCACAAGCCTCGCGGCGGTCGACGGCGACGCGCAGTTCAAACTCCCGCCCGAGGGCGTAAATTTCGAAGACGTCGAACGCAGCCTGATCATGCAGGCGATGGACCGGACCGACAACAACATTACGAAATCGGCAAAGCTGCTTGGCCTGACATTTCGAACGTTGCAGTACCGTCTTGAAAAATTTGGCATCAAAAAGGACGGCGAGGGAAACGGTGAGGAAGTCGAAGAATAGAATTTTGCCTTTCGCACTGGTGGTTGCAACTGTGCTGAGCGCATTTGGGCAAGCCAGCGTTTCGGGTCAAAAAACACCCTTAATAAAGGAGGATTTGCCTTCGGTATACCTAACGTTCGTCCGCCAGCTGCAATCGAAAAGCAACAAATCGAGCGCTGTCGAA
>JAICPV010000123.1 GCA_025929655.1 Pyrinomonadaceae bacterium | reverse complement strand
GGTCTTCTTACTGAGTTACCTGCCCGCCGGCGGTTTTCAGCCGAGTTCTGAAAAGGTACTTTCCGGCCGACAGATCGTCGTCGGATCCAAAGATTTCACAGAATCGGTGATCCTGGCAGAGATCCTGGCGCAGGTATTGGAAAAGCAGGGCATCGAAGTTGTCAGGAATTTCGAACTCGGAGGAAACATCCCGCACGATTCGCTGCTTTCGAATCAGATCGACGTCTATCCGGAATACACTGGGACGGCGTACACCGCGATCCTCAAACACAAGCCGCTGACCGATCCCCAGAGCGTTTACGATCAAACCAAAAGAGAGTACGCCGAGAAGTTTCGACTCACACTGAGCCCGCCGCTGGGTTTCGCTAACGATTTCGCGATACTTGTTCGCGGAGACATTGCTCGGCAGAACAACCTAAAAACGATCTCCGAAGCGGCGGCGATCTCTCGAAACTGGCAGGCGGGTTTCGGGCAGGATTTTATGTCTCGGCCGGATGGGTACGCAGGCTTCGTGAAGGCCTACGGTTTTAATTTCGCAAGGCAGCCGCGCGAGATGGACCTTGCGTTGACGTATCGCGCGCTTCGATCGGGCGAGCTCGACATCATTGCAGGAAATTCGACCGACGGGTTGATAAAGCAGCTCGACCTTTTCCAACTAGAGGACGACCGTCATTTTTTCCCGCCTTACCAGGCCGTTTTTATCGCAAGAAGCGACGTGGCGGATACACTCACGGCCGCATTCGAGAAACTGGCGAACGCTATCTCTACCGACGACATGCGGCGCATGAATCTGGAAGTCGATGGAAACAAACGCAAGCCGAAGGAGGTCGCTTCGGAATGGCTCGCAACACACTCGTAAGCCGCTAGGGAGCGGGCCTTACGTCATCCGGGTCCGGATCGTTCACCGCCCTTTCCACCGCACGGCCGCCGCTCATGGCAGAAATAGCGCCGACGATAACGATCGCAGCCGCCAGCAATAAGAGCGGATAGAAGAACGCCGAAACCGTCATCGACTCGAACACAAAGATCATCGTGCCAAGAAAAGCTATCAGCACGGTTACCGGAATCGCCAGGTAGCTTACGAACTTTGCCGCGATCGAATCGGTAGGAGCGTTCGCACGCGTGCCACCCATGCTCCAGATCTGAAAGAGAGGATATGCGAAAACGATTATTCCAAGTATCCAAAGCGCCGTGAAACTTGTTTCGCCATAGCGGGCAAAATACACGTAATGGGCGATCAGGCCCATCGTTACGACCACAAGGATCGCCTGTATCAGGAACATCCCGCTGAACCGTACGAACCGCTCAGGGCCTTTCACGTCCGTATGCTGGCTTCGGTCTGCCGTGTGTGATGGCGAACCGCGAATGCCGAGGAATTCAATGCTTATCAGCAGAATATTGGCGATCAGTGCCACTAAAAGAAATATGATCCAGGGAAAAGACATAGCCGGAGCCTCCGCGACGCCTTAAACCTCAAATACAGCGCTTTATATTCGAATTATAAACCAACTATTAAATAAATGGTGTTGCCCAAACTACAATGGCCGCTGCTTGCGGATTTTGCCCATAAGTCTCGATCGTCTCAGCGGTTCCCCTAAATATTTAGTTTGCAACCATTTGCGGAATGGTTTAATCTGATTACATTGATAATCCTTCTCTCTTTTGACGACGGTATTTTCGCCCTCAACGTGAGGCAAGCGATCAGAACTCGAGAGACGGTCCTTAATAACTGTCAGAAGCGGCTCTTGCATTTTGCCCGAGCCTTCTCGCGTTGGTCATTCGCTGAAACCGTTACATCGAAAGTATTAACCCACCGTTAGATAACTTCTTAAAATAATCCTGAAGAACTGTTTTGAGTTCGGAGTTCCGCCTTTAGGCGGCAATCTTCGAGTTTGAACTGGTTATGGTGAACAAAGCCTGCTAAAGCAGGAACTCCGAACCTCTTCGGTTGAAAAGAGATATAGAAAATACAAATGAACTTTAAAGATTTGGGCTTGCAGCCGTTTTTGACGGAGAAATGCGAGTCGATGGGTTACACAGAGCCTACACCCATTCAAAAACAGGCTATTCCAATAATTTTGCAGGGCAAGAACGTGATCGCCACGGCCGAGACCGGAACCGGTAAAACTGCTGCGTTTTTGCTTCCGATACTTCAGAATTTAGGTATCAACCAGAAGAAAGGCACGACCGTGCTCGTCTTGTCGCCGACGCGCGAACTTGCAAATCAGACCGATTCATTTTGCCGCCAATTTGCACCGAAGAATATTCGATGTGCTTCGATAATCGGCGGCGCCGGTTATAAAAATCAGATCGAAGCGATCCGACGCGGAGCCAACATCATTGTTGCAACGCCCGGACGCCTGATGGATTTTATGGAACAAGGCATGTTGGATCTTTCCAGGATCGACACGCTGGTCCTGGACGAAGCCGACCGAATGCTCGATATGGGCTTTCTTACGGCAATAAAACGTATCAACAGAGCGATCCCGGCCGATAAACAGACCTTGTTTTTCTCGGCAACGCTTTCGAGTGAGATCGAGCGAGTCGCCCGTTCTTTGATGGACGACCCGCATTATGTCGAGGTCAGCCCCCGCGGCAAAGCGGCGGTCACCATCGAACAAACGGCCTATCCGGTCGGACATCAGTTCAAAATGCCGCTTTTGCTGGATCTGCTTGAAAAAGAGGACTTTGAGCGTGTTCTGGTCTTTACGCGGACCAAGCGCGGCGCAGACCGTTTGGCTCATATTCTCGAAAAGCGAGAGCATAGATCCAACCGCATTCACGGGGACCGCTCACAATCGCAGCGGGAAGCTGCATTACGTGGCTTTAGATCTGGTAAAACCAACGTTTTGGTTGCAACGGACGTGGCGGCCCGCGGCATCGATATCGATTCGGTCTCGCATGTGATAAACTATGACGTACCGGAGGCACCCGAGGATTACGTCCACCGCATCGGCCGTACGGGCCGCGCGGGGAATAAAGGGCGCGCCATAACGCTGTTTACCAATACCGAGGAGCATTCGATGCGGGCCATCGAACGGCTTACAGGACAGCCTGTCGAGAGGGTACATTTGCCGGATTTCGGCAGCTTTGCTTCTACTGGAGCTTCGGTCGTAAGTAACGGTCGGCCGGCTGCGAAAAGGGTCAGGTCATTTGGCGGACGGCGACGACGATAAAAGGCAGGAAATCAATTTTTATGAAAGCAGAGAAATATGAGGCCGGGCAAAAGATCTCGATGATGTGCTCCGGCTGCGACACCGAAACGCCGCATACCATTGAGACGGTAACCAAGCTCGGCAAGATCTCGAAAGCCCAGTGCGACACATGTGAGACAGCCAGCACGTTCAATCGCGGCGTGAAAACGTCCGTTGCCGGCAGCAGAACAAAAGAAGCGTCGCCGTATGACCGCACGCGCAAATACCGCAAGGGCCAGGCGATGAACCATTTCAAGTTTGGCCACGGCGAAGTCACGGCAGTGCTCGAAACGCAAAAGATCGACGTGTTGTTTGGCGATACGACACGCCGTTTGATCCATGCCCAGGACGCGAATTAGTTGCAGAAGCTCGCACGAAGTAAGGGCGAATCAGAAAACTTAATTCAAACAGTTTCTAAAAAAAGAAAGGCGCCTACTAAGTAGACGCCTTTTTTCATCGCGTTTTCGCCCTTTCGCGCGGGCTTCTGCATTACCGCCTACGAAGCAGCATACCCAACACCAGCCCGACCGCTGCTGAGATCAGGATCGTCTGGCCGGGCTTCTGGCGGGCGTATTCCTTCGCATCCTCAACCAGCTCTTTCGGGTCCTTGTTTTGAATCTCCTTGAACTTTTCGCCCGCCCATGCGAACTTCTCTTCTGCGTAAGCCTTCGCCTTTTGTCCGTATTCCTGTGCCTGCATCTTTAAATCTCCTAAATATTCGTCCTGGCCCGCGCCGGTGTGCGTCGGAACGAGGCTCTGCTCCAATTCCTTTTCCGCTTTCTTGACTTCCTGTTCGAATTCAGACATTTCTCTTTCTCTCCTTGAAAAATAGCGTTATAGATAGCCGTCCAATGGTGACATCGCGCGAATAGTTGTAACGAAATCTGTGTAGCAAATGTTCCTGTTTTGCAGAAGCCCGCACGGCGTAAGGGCGGTACATCCGACGCAGGATCACGGAGACCCACCGCGAACTAGATACGTCAGGTACATCTTTATACTGCCCTTACTTACGTTCTGGCTTTTGAATTTTTTTCTGCTTGACAGGGAATCTGCCAAATTGTAATCTTTCAAATTCGGTAAGTAAGTACTCACTTAGGAGCCTAATTGATCAAAGATCTTTTCAATTGCGAGCACGGACAGCGGATGACCGGCGACGATCGCCGCAAGCAGATATTGCAGACCGCCGTGCACTTATTCTCGACTCACGGATTTAGCGGAACAACCACGCGGAAGATCGCCGAGGCTGCAGGGGTGTCCGAGGCGATGGTTTTCAAGCATTTTTCGACAAAGGAGGACCTTTATGGCGCGATCCTGCACGAAAAGGCTTGCGAAGAAGGCAGTCATCGGTTTCCGTGGGACTCGAACGAACCTCTAAAGGAAGCGATCAAAAACAAGGACGATTTCGGGGTGTTTTATCACATCGCGCTTCATGCGATGAACAAACAGCAGGCGGATGTCGGCTTCATGCGCCTGATGTTTTTCTCGGCCCTAGAAGACCACGACCTGGCGGAACGATTCTTCACTGAGTTCGTATCAAAGGTTTACGACTTTATCGGCGGATATGTCGCGGAAAGGCAAAAAGACGGGGTAATGCGAGAAATAAACCCCCGCGTGGTCGTTCGGGCTTTCATTGGAATGATCCTGCACCATTCATTGAACAACATTCTCTGGGACAAGAAGCAGACGCTTCTCAAGATCACCAACGAGGAAGCGGCAAAGAATTTCGCCGAGATAATTCTTCACGGCGTGAGCATTAACGATCCAGCTAACTGAAACGAAGGAACATCATGGGAAAACGCATAGTTTTCGCAATCATACTGACCGTCATCGCAGCTTTTGCGGCCATGTCATCGGCCTGCAGCGGGTCGAGCGCTGCAAACGAAAACAATGCCGCGTCCGAAACGCCGATCGTGGACGTGACGACGGCGCAGGCGGTTGTGATGCCGATACCGGCTTACATCGAGGCGACCGGCAACCTGGCGAGCGATGCGCAGACCGACGTTGCACCGGCGATCGCCGGGAAGGTCGTAGAGGTCAATTTCGATATCGGAAGCTACGTCAATCAAGGTGACGTGCTATTGCGACTCGACGCTCGTGATGCCGCGATCCGGCTCGAACAGGCGCGAGCTCAAGTCGAGCAGCAGCGAAAGGCAGCGGACCAAGCCGAGGCCGGCGCCCAACAGGCGCTTGCGAATTTGAGACAGACGCAAGCGCGTCTCGGCATCGGCGACGGACAGACGTTCCAGATCAAGGATTTCTCACAGGTGAAATCGGTCACAGCTCAGCTTGAACTTGCGGAAAAGGAATTGAAGCGGGCCGAGCGACTCCTTGAATCGGGCGACATCGCACGAAACATCTACGATCAACGGAAATCGCAGCGAGATGCTCTGCTCGGCCAGCTCGACGAAGCAAGGTCGAATGCTGCCGTTGCGATCAAAGCTATAGACACCGCACGTGCCGCTTATGAAGCTGCAAAGGCTGCAGCCGCGAGCGCGCGGGCAGGTCTCGCCACGTTGCAGGCGACGGTCGCAGCAGCCGAGAAAACGTTGAGTGATAACGCCGTGCGCTCTCCGATCAGCGGTTACGTTTCCGAGCGGACAGCGGATCTCGGTGAATATATCAGCCCGAGCGCGCCAAACACCAAGATCGCTACGATCGTCCGTACCTCAACTCTTCGAATGAAGATCGACATTCCGGAGCAGTCGATTGGAAAGGTCGCGACCGGGCAGGGCGTTTCTCTGCAAACGAGCACGTATCCGGACCGGAATTTTGCGGGCAGGATAGTCCGAGTCGCGCCGAGCCTGAACGCGCAGGCGCGAACCCTGACGGTGGAAGCCGAGATACAAAACGTCGACGGCCTATTGAAGCCCGGCCAGTTCGCGACCGTTCGCATCACGCAATCGAAACCGGAAAACGCCGTGATGATCCCCGTCGCCGCTGTCCGGACCGACGGCGAAACGAATCGCGTTTTCATCGTCAAGGACGGCATGGTTCGAGAGCAGTTCGTCCAGCTTGGACTTCTGGAAAACCAAATGATCCAGGTCAAACAAGGTGTTGCAGAAGGCGACATCGTAGCGACGAGCAATGTTGGGCAATTAACAGATGGCACATTCGTTCGGGCCGTTTAGTTCCAGGTTCCAGGTTCCAAGTTCCAAGTTTTTATGGCTCGAATTGAAAGGTTCGAAGACATTGAAGGTTGGAAACTCGCTCGCCGCGTAGCGAATCGGGTTTACGACATAAGCGACGTTGGAAGATTTTCCAAAGATTTTGCATTGGTGAATCAAATTCGTCGAGCGAGCATTTCGATAATGTCGAACATCGCCGAGGGTTTTGAAAGAGATGGAAATAAGGAGTTTCTGCAATTCCTCTCGGTTGCGAAAGGCTCATGCGGAGAGGTCAGAGCGCAGCTTTACTTGGCCGCGGATAGAAACTATCTGGACGCGTCGACCTTCAACGATATAAACGTTTTACTCATCGAAACTTCTCGAACAATCTCTGGATTGATGCGGTACTTACAACAAGCAGAAGAAAAGGGACGCAAGTTCAGATGACTTGGAACTTGGAACTTG
>JAICPV010000210.1 GCA_025929655.1 Pyrinomonadaceae bacterium | reverse complement strand
TCTATAAATGCCATGATGTCAGCCGTACTTATTGTCTTTATTGACCTAACAATAAATAGGCATTGTGTATTATTCTATAATCAAAAGCTTCAAAGTTTGAAACTAGTAAGATCAACTGAAGAATTTCAAAGTATAATTTATCGTGCCAGATCCAAATGAAGCACTGTTATCTGCCTTCGACGGCCACGATGTCGAGGGCATTCGCGCAGCTTTGAATTCGGGCGCCGACGCGACGGCTCCGGTACGCGGAAAGTTGCCGATCTATTGGCTGCTTGAGGAATATCATCGAACAGATCGGCTGCCTGAGTGTTTGCAACTGCTATTCGATCGGGGCGCCGTCCTGGACGACGAGCGGCTGCGTCCCGTTCTTCTAAATGACACGAACGGCATCAAAGATCTTTATGCTGGCGATCCCGAGTTTCTCGAATATCGCACCTCTCTCAGATCCTCATTCACTTCACTGGTTGATGTAACACTCCTTCATGTGGCCGCCGAGTACAGCAATTTCGAAGCGGCGAAAACACTCGTCGAGCTGGGCGCAGATGTGAACGCGCCGGCGGGTGTGAACGAATATGTTTTCAACGGGCACACCCCGATCTTTCACACAGTAAATTCGATCGCGAACCGTTCGGCCCCGATCATGGAAATGCTGCTTGATGCCGGGGCAAGCGTTGACATCCGTCTCGACGGGCTCGAATGGGGCAAAGGATACGAATGGGCAACCGTCTTCTTTGACGTTACCCCGATATCTTACGCTCAAATGGGTTTAATGCCGCAGGTGCATCGCCGCGAGGCCGACATCTACGCAAACATAAAACGATTGCTTGCGGCGGCTGGCCGGAAAGAACCCCCACTCGGGAATATTCCGAACAAGTATTTACAGAAGTGAACACTCGCGAATTCAAATTCACTGCTACGGCAGATAAAGGTCAGGTCTCGGCGTTATTCGTGCGGCCCGACAACGCGACCCATCTTCTCGTCCTCGGTCACGGGGCTGGAACAAATATGCGGCATGCGACGATGCAGGCGATCGCGGAAGCGCTCGCGGAGCTAAGAATAGCGACATTTCGTTACAACTTTCCTTATTCCGAACATGGAACGGCGAGAAATTCGACGGCGATCTGTGTGGAGACGATCAGGAATGCGGTGAAGGCCGCTCATAAAACCGCGCCGGAGCTGCCGCTGCTTGCGGGAGGGCATTCGTTCGGCGGGCGAATGACGACGACCGCGCAGAGCGAGGAGCCGTTGGAAAATGTGAAAGGAATTGTCCTGTTTTCCTTTCCGCTTCATATGCCCGGCAAACCTGACACAAAACGCGCCGAACACCTCTCGAATATCAAAATTCCGATGCTGTTCCTCACGGGAACACGCGACGAATTCGCAGATCTTGAACTGCTTAAACCGGTAGTGAAAAAGCTGGGGAAACGTGCAACACTCCATTTGCTCGACACCGCGAATCATGGATACAAAGTTTTAAAGAAATCTCGCACATCGACCGAGGATATATTCGCAGAAATAGCCCGAAACGCGAAAAAATGGATCGAGAAGAACGACATATAGGAGATCGCAGAATGCCAACGAAAACTGTCGCCGCAAGTGCATTGATTTTTTGCATGGGTATTTTTGCCCACGGTCAGGCGATGCAGAAGACGCCTGAGCAGGTGGCGCAATCACTCATCGATGCGTACAACGCTCGAAATATGGAAGGGATCCTTAAGGCCTATAGCCCCGATTCGGTCGCCTACGCTCTGCCGAGTGGCGAGGTCATACTCAAAGGCCATGATGCGATCCGCAAGAAGTTTTCCCGCATCCTGGAGCCGAATGTGAACCTCAAGGTCGAGATCGTCAACCGCATCGTCGACGGCAAATTCGTGATCGACAAGGAAAAGATCACCGGCACCGATAATGGCAGGGCGATCGAGTTTTATGGGACAGTGATCTATGAAGTCACCGACGGATTGATACGAAGAGAATGGTATTTAAGGAATTAGATTGCGCTTGTCACGGCGGCAGTGAGAGAATGAGCAATACGGACCTAGAATTGCTCCCAGCAGTACCCAAATGACAAGAAACGCAGTTGTATTGGTTTTTGTCCTTTTTCTCGCGATCGTTTTACCTCTTTCGGTTTTATCCCAGCCTCGTCCGTGCGGTGATTCAAAGATCATTACGCAGCCGCTGATGGGCGAGTATGGCGGTCCGGGAGCGTTCGCTGTCGCTCGACAGACGATCGATCATCCCGATCCGGCCGTTCCGGCTGATGTTTCGGTTTATTTGCCAAGCAATGCCACCACCTCGAACCATCTGCCGGTCATTTTTTTCGCTCACGGGTTCGGGGGGTTCTCGTTCACCTATTACGACGCGCTTTTGCGGCGGATCGCCAGCAATGGTTATATCGTCGTGTTCGCACCATATTCACCGAACGCACTGGAGAACCATTCCACGCTCTATCAACAGATGTGGTCGGGTTTTCAGCTCGCGGCATTGCAGTATGGGTTTTTGATGGATCTCACACGGGTCGGTTTTGCAGGCCATTCATATGGTGCGGGTGCCGTGCCGGAATTGACTCGCCGCAGCGTCGCTGCAGGCTGGGGAACCAACGGGATCTTTATGTTCGTGATGGCCGCTTGGTATTCGTGGGGCAGCAATTACGAACAGATCCCGGCAACGGCCAAGCTTATCATTCAGGTCTACTGGGACGATCAAACAAACCAGCACCTGATCTCGCAGAACGACGTTTGGAACAAACTGACGCATCTCACCGAAAGACGCTGGCAGGTGATCCGCTCCGACCGGCGTCAGTGTTTCCTCTACGCGGGACATGGCGTGCCTGTCACAGGCGACCCGGGTGACGACGGCGACGGAGGCGTCAACGCTCACGATCATTGGGGAGTATGGCGGCGGATCCATGCGCTCGCGGATTACACATTTGCGGGAAACACGACAGCCAAACCGATCGCTCTTGGCGACGATACGAATATGGGCTTCTGGCGTCTGAACGGACGACGGGCCGTGAAACCCTTGGAAACATTTTCGTCGCCCGTGACCAACAGCATTTCAAGCCCGCGATTTACCTGGAGCGCGAAATGCTTTTACTCGCTCGGCTCCCCATGTCCGTAATTCGTAACTTATGTGCCGAAACATTAAAACGCTTTTCAATTTCGATCCGCCGGCGACCACCGATGAGGTCAACGCCTCTGCACTGCAGTTCGTTCGAAAGCTTTCGGGAATGAACAAACCATCGAAGGCGAACGAGGAAGCGTTCGAGCTAGCGATCGAACGCGTTGCAGCAGCCGCACAGGAGATGCTCAATACTCTGGTTACGAACGCACCGACCCGCGACCGCGAGGTCGAAGCCGTACGAGCAAGAGAGCGTTCCGCGGTGCGCTTCAGCCGCTGACCTGACGGTTCTCGCAACTTGCCATTCGTCGGCGGGCTGGCTTAGATTGCTTCAATGCGGCGAAACAGAATCGAAGCTTTCAGCGACGGCGTCCTTGCGATCATCATCACGATAATGGTCCTGGAGCTAAAGGTTCCTCACGGCGAGGGGTTCGACGCGTTGCGGCCTCTCCTTCCCGTCCTGCTCAGCTACATCCTTAGCTTCATTTACATCGGCATCTATTGGAACAACCATCACCATATGCTCCACACCGTGGAGCACGTTTCCGCGAGCGTGCTATGGGCGAACCTGCATTTGTTGTTCTGGCTTTCACTCTTCCCATTCGTTACGGCTTGGGCGGGCGAGAATAATTTCGCTCCGAACCCGACCGCGCTTTACGGGTTCGTCATGCTGATGGCGGCGGTCGCCTATTACGTTCTTCAGCAAAGAATAATCGCCACTCAAGGTGACTATTCGCTGCTGAAACGGGCTGTCGGCAAGGATCTTAAAGGTAAGTTATCGCCGGTGTTCTACATAGCCGCGATCATCTTTTCATTCATTGAACATCGCATCTCATGGGTGTTGTACGTTTTGGTGGCAGTGATGTGGCTGATCCCGGACAAGCGAATAGAACGCGTTATAGACAATGACAATTGACGTAACGTCACTGACTCCGCTGTTACAAGTGTTCAATATGCCGCGATCGCTGGCTTTTTATCGCGGCATCCTCGGTTTCGAGGTCGTCACCGATTCGGGCGGCGGTGACGACGCGAGTTGGGTTTTGCTGCGGCGCGAAGACATCCACCTGATGCTCAACGACCAATACGAACCGGGTCATGTGCCGCCCGAACCGCCCGCCGATCGCCAAAAATGGCACAGCGACACCTGCCTTTATTTCAGTGCCGATCCCGACGTAGTATATGAGTATCTACGATCGAAAGGCGTCGAATTGAAGCCTCCGAAGAATGCGCCGTACGGGATGCGACAGCTCTATCTAAGCGACCCTGACGGTTACAGCGTTTGCTTTCAGCAGCCGATAAAAAGTGATCAATGAACCGAGATGAGTTGAAAGATCTCTGGCGTAAAACGCTTGCGGAGCCGACCATTGTGGGGCTTAAAGAGCTGGCACGGTCGGTCGCCGTGTTATGCGATTCAGACTCCGGATTTCGGCAACACATTGCTAATCGATCCGAACGCGTCACTAGTCGAACAGGTATTGCGATTGATCCGAACCAATTCAATATCGAATCGGCGCGGGCTTTCATAGTAGACGAGATCGGATTTACGAGTTGGAACGATCTGGTCTCAGCCGTTAAAGATCCGGATAACATACCACTCTTATTCCGTTACGCTATTGCTGCCATGGATCGCGGCGATTTCACCGCGCTTGAAGAAGCGATCGGCCCGGAAAACTTCCATGACCGAGTCGCCGAATGGTTTGAAAACGGCCTTTTCAAAAATGAGCAAGAAACGCTCAACGAAATATTTTCCGCGTCTTGCATGCTCGGCCAAACACAGACCGCAGCATTTCTTTTAGATAAAGGTGTGGATCCGTATGGTGGGATGAAAACCGGCTTATCTGGATTTCATTACGCAGCTTCAAGCGGCCGGCTCGACGTGATCAAACTTCTGATCGAGCGCGAGGTGCCAATGGAGGTAAAGAATATGTACGACGGCACTGTTTTCGGGCAAGCGATCTGGTCAGCTGTAAACGAGTATACCCCCCAACATGGAGAGATCGTTGAACGATTGATCGAAGCAGGGGCCGTTGTTGATGACGGGTATAGCGAATGGT
>JAICPV010000211.1 GCA_025929655.1 Pyrinomonadaceae bacterium | reverse complement strand
TACAGCCTCGACGATGGCGATTGGGTGGATATACCAAATTCTCATTTCCGTCTGGAAAAGTCCGTTTATCAAATGGGAAAAGACTGGGTGATGATGTTCAAAAAAACGAATGCGCCCGACAATCTGGTGCCGTTCAATTTTGAGGTACATTACCGGATCGGCCCCGCTCTTTCGTTTGAACCTGGCCTTCAGCCAAATAAATTCGCCGGTGCGACGCAGGCCAATCCAGTAAAGACCTATTTAGGGGATGCAAAATACAACGTAATCAATCAATTGGTCTGGGCAGCCGGTGATCGGACTCTTGCGATGAAGAAAGAAGAGCATTTTTCTGAAACCCCGACCACAATTGAGGCTCTTATCAAAGCCGGGCTTGCAATTCGCGGTTCACAGCCGACCAAATAGTTGAGTTGAAATTCAAACCCGTCAAAACAATTGAAGGGCTGCCATCGAGCAGCCCTTCTACTTGTGAATTTGGTGATCCGACCAGGACTCGAACCTGGGACCCAATGGTTAAAAGCCATTTGCTCTACCGACTGAGCTATCGGACCAAAACGCCAATTATACAATGCAGGAAGCACGATGCACAATTCCCGGGATGCACAGCGCACTATACTCGAATCCGTGACCGGAGCTTCGAATTAATTTGCATTTTGAGTTGTACGTTGTCCACTCACGAAAAGCTCCATGCGAATGTTCGACCGAGAGAATTGCGAGTTCGGGTCGGGCGGTGTTTCGACGAAGCCGAATTTCCGGTACAGGTTGATCGCAGCGAACTGCTTGGTGTTCGATTCGAGAATGATGTAAGGCACGCCTTCGTCGCGTGCGAACGCGATGCACGCTTCCATCAAACGGTCGCCGATCTTATAGCCCTGAAAGGCAGGCGACACCGCCATCTTCGCAAGCTCGAATGCTTCGTAATTCATCCGGATCATCGCGACCGTACCGGCAACGTCGCCGCCGGCCAAGGCGAAAAAGATCTGGCCGCCTTTGTCGATGATGTTTTGCCGCGGATGGTCCAGCTGATCGTGATCGTGCGGTTCGATGGCGTAGTATTTCGCGATCCATTCGTAGTTCAACCTGGCGAAGTCGGGTGCGTAGCGTTCTTCGAATTCGACGACCTCGACGGAACTCAACTTTTCCAGTTCTTCGATCGTGCGCTCGCGAAAACCTTTCTGAGCGATGCGGGTCTCCAAAATGTCGATGGCGCCGAGAATGTCGCAGTCGTTCATCATCCGCTTGAAACCGGCCGTACCAGCATCCCAAATTCGCTCAAAATCCGGGTACTTGCTCTTGGCCTTTTCGGTAAGCTCGAGCAAACGCCTGCGGCTGTCGACCTCGGACCTGGTCTCCGTCAGGTACCCGGCCGCGGCCATCTTGTTGACCAGTGTTATCAGGGAAGGATGCGAAAGCCGGATCGCATCGGCGATCTCGGTCACCGACATCGGGCCGCGGTGTTTGAGGAGCTTGAAGACGGCGAACCAGTTTGGCTCGATGTCCATCCCGAGCTGCTTATACATCCGCTTGCCGTCGTGCAGCATCGCGTCGCTGACGCGTTTAAGGCGGGTGACAATGGCGTTCAGGCCCAGTTCGCTGAGAAAATCGGCGTCCATATGTAGCGGACTACATATTATTTCTAAATTTATATGTAGTCAACTACTTTTATTTGAACCAGCCTTCCATTACGGAGTCTTTGAGGATGATCGTCTGGTCGCGCTCGGGCCCCGTAGAAATGAGCCCTATTTCGACCCCGATCTGATCGGAAAGGAACCGCACGTAACGCTGAGCAAGCTCGGGAAGGTCTTTGAATTCGGTGGTCCCGATGGTATCCGCCTTCCAGCCCTCTAAAGATTCATAGACGGGTTTTATCTTCCGCAAATCGTGCGAAACGGCGGGAAACGTGTGGATCCGCCGGCCGTCGACTTCGTAGCCGACACAGACCTTTATCTCATCGAGAGTATCGAGCACGTCGAGCTTCGTTAATGCGATGGAGTCGAAGCCGTTCAGCTCAGCGGCATACCGCGTCGCGACCGCGTCGAACCAGCCGCAGCGTCGCGGCCGCTTCGTAACCGAGCCGTATTCGTTGCCCCGCTCGCGAATGAGATTTGCTGTCGTTTCCTCGTCCTCCAGCATCTCCGTCGGAAACGGCCCTTCGCCGACCCGCGTCGCGTATGTGCGGACGATGCCGAGCACGCCAGTGATGTGGTGCGGCGGAATTCCGGCACCTACGGAGGCTCCGCCAGCCGTCGGATTCGACGAAGTCACATACGGGTATGTGCCGTGGTCGACGTCCAACAGCGTCGCCTGTGCGCCTTCCAAAAGTATCTTCTTATTCGATTTTCGGGCCTCGGCGAGAAAATGCGACGTTTCTGTTACGAAAGGACGCAGGCGTTCCACCAGCGGCGCGATCTCGTCGTAGATCTGGTCGGCATATAAAGGCGGTTGGCCAAACAAAACGATGATGCGATTCGCTTCTTCCAGGTTCCTTTCGATCCGCATGCGGAGCACCTCGGACGAGAGTGCGTCTGAAACTCGAATCCCGCGCCTGCCCGCTTTGTCCTCATACGCGGGGCCGATACCGCGGAGAGTAGTGCCGATCTTTTCATTTCCCAAACGCTCCTCCGACGTGTGATCGAGCGCACGGTGGTAGGGCATTATCAAATGGGCACGGGAGGAGACTTTTAGGCGTTCGGGTGTAACCTCGATTCCCTGCTCTTTGATCTGATCGACCTCTTCGAAAAATGCTTTCGGGTCGATAACCATTCCGTTCCCCAGAACGCAGGTCTTGTCCGGATGAATGATCCCAGACGGCAAAAGCCGCAGAACAAAAGCCTTTTCCTGAACGTAGACGCTGTGCCCGGCGTTATGGCCGCCCTGGTAACGCGAAACTATATCAAACCGGTCGGCGAGCAGATCGACAACCTTGCCCTTTCCTTCGTCGCCCCATTGGGCTCCGATAATGACGATGATCATATTTGTTTGTAAGGAATACGTCTCATTCTATCAAAACGCCAGAGAACCCGCATTTCGCAACATTTTGTGAACCTTTTGCGGCAGGATTACGTTTCAAATATGTCTTTTTCCGGCGAATTTCGAGTTTTCTTTAAATATCGAAACAATCGTTAACACGACGTCTTTTCAAGCGTCTATTTAATATGCGCCAGCTCTATTCGTTCTATTCCGACGCGTTTTGGATCGCCTTGAAGTCGATCCTCGAGCACAAGCTCCGTGCCCTTTTAACGCTTATCGGCATCATCATCGGGGTGGCGGCCGTGATCGTCGTTGCCGCCTCCATCAGCGGCCTGAAGACATACGTCGTCGAAAAAGCCTCGAAAATTCTCGGTTCCAATCACTTCATGATGACTCGAATGGCCTCGATGGGACAGATGTCGGAGGAAGAGTTCGAAAAGCGTAACCGGCGCAACAAAGAGATCAACTGGGAAGAGTACGAGTACATTAAGGCGAACTGTCGAAACTGCTCGCACGTAGGGGCACAGATAAACGGCGGCACGACGATCACGCAGGACTCGATCGAGATGCCTTCCGTCCGCGTTATCGGTGTTACGGCGAACATGGCCGAGATCGAAGACAAGACCATCATCGACGGCCGCTTCATGACCGACGAGGAATCGACGCGTATCGCAAATGTGTGCGTTATCGGAACGGATGTAAAGGAGAAATTCTTCCCCAACGGATCGGCCGTCGGGCAGGAGTTAAAGGTCAGAGGCATACCGATGCGCGTGATCGGCGTAGAAGAAAGCCGGGGTTCATTTTTTGGAAATTCACAGGACAGGCACATATACGTCCCGATCACCGTCGCGGGTCAAATGTTCAATCGTACCGGCGGGATCCAGGTCCACGGCAAAGGCGCGACGACGGAGAAGTTTCGCGCGGCGATCGAAGAGGCCCGAACATTGCTGAGAAACAAGCGGCAGCTGATCGGCACCGAGGAAGATACGTTCGGCCTTGTGAACGTCGATGAATTCAATTCGACGATGGATATGATCACGGGCTCGATCGCTATGGTGGTCTTGCCGATCACCGCGATCATCCTTGTCGTCGGCGGCATTGTCGTGATGAACATAATGCTGGTTTCGGTTACCGAACGCACATTCGAGGTTGGATTGAGAAAGGCTCTCGGAGCGACTCGGAAGCAAATACTCCTGCAGTTTCTTATCGAATCGTCGTTGTTGTGTATCGTAGGCGGATTGCTGGGCCTTCTGCTGGCGATCGGTGCGACGCAGGTTGTGGGAGCCCTGCTCAGTATTACGATGACCATCGAATTGAAATACATCGTTATTTCTGTCGCTGTTTCAAGTGTTATCGGTGTCGTTGCCGGGCTCTATCCGGCGTGGAAGGCCGCTCGGCTCGACCCGATCGTTGCGCTAACGCAGAGCTAACGGAGCGACGACACTCTTGTCGCCACGAACGCCGCAGCGGCGTTCGGAAGCGTAACTGATAACTAGGCAAGTTTTCGCCCTGCGGGCTCATGACGACAAGAGTGTCGTCGCTCCAATTATGGCAACAGAACAACCTTCGATCCAGTACGACATAAAGGACATCAACCTTGCGCCGCAGGGCAAGCAGCGAATCGAGTGGGCAGACCGCGAAATGCCGGTCCTTCGTCTGATTCGCGAGCGTTTCGAGCAGGAAAAGCCGCTTACAGGCGTGAAAATGGTGGCCTGTGCCCATATCACGACCGAGACGGCGAATCTCGCACGCACTTTCCAGGCCGGCGGAGCTGAGGCACTTCTGATTGCCTCGAACCCGCTCTCGACACAGGACGATGTCGCGGCGTCCCTTGTCGCCGACTGGGGTATTCCCGTGATGGCGATAAAGGGTGAATCTATAGAGACTTACGTGTCTCATGTTAAGGCTGCACTTGAGACAAATCCGAACCTCATTATCGACGACGGATCCGACGTTGTAGCGACGATGCTCAAGGAAAGGCCGGACCTCGTTCCGAATCTGATCGGCACGACCGAAGAGACCACAACCGGTATCGTCCGCCTCAGAGCGATGGTGAAAGCCGGAGTGCTCGGCTTCCCTGCTATTGCGGTCAACGACGCTCAGACCAAGCATTTCTTCGATAACCGCTACGGGACGGGCCAATCGACGCTCGACGGCGTTATCCGTGCGACGAAC
>JAICPV010000168.1 GCA_025929655.1 Pyrinomonadaceae bacterium | reverse complement strand
GAGCACCAGGGCGGCCGCGGTATGTTCGCCAAATTGATCGAATCGGAAGAGAATCAACCCGACGAGGAGGCCGTTTGAATGTCATTTTACGGCTGGCTGGGTTTGTTCTTTTTGATACTTTTGGGAATCAGCGTGCTGGTCTATGTGCTGGTAGTGAAAGCATTCTATTGGGGCGATAAAAAGGCACCTACTAAACCGAAAGCACAAGTTCGCGAAAACCCTCCGGATCTTCAATAACGGTTTCGATTACCGCAACATAACAGGGCATTGAGAATTTCAGGCTTCCAAGTTTGACCGCGTCTTTTGCGGTCGTGATCAAGCATCTTGCGTTTCTGGATCGGGCAAGAGTTTCGATCTCCTCTAGATCCCGTTGCGAGTAATCATGGTGGTCACCGAATTGGATTTTCCCATTCAATGGAATTGCCGAAATATCGAGGCTTCTCAGAAAGTTTTCATTATTCGCCAATCCGGAAAAAGCAAATGCATTCTTCGGCGGTTCGCTCTGCGTGCTTTGCGTCTTTGCGTGAAATTCGTCTATCGAAACGAACTTCGTGATCGAAGTTGAACTCCTGAAAATTCGGCATTTGCTGTTAATTTTTCGCAGATGATCTTCAAGTGATTCGACATTTTCAGCGTGGCCTGATCGTGTAATAACGACAGCGTCTGCACGACCTAGTGCATTGATCGATTCTCTCAGCCTTCCGGCCGGTAGAACTCGACCATCGCCGAATGCATCAGCCGCATCGATACAGACGATGTCGAGATCCCGCTTTGCGCGACGATGCTGAAACGCATCGTCGAGGACGAACGCGGTGATCTCAAATGTTGAACGCGCCCAGCTGGCTGCGGAAGCGCGGTCGGCGTCAGCAACGACGATGGCTTTTCCTATTAGTTTTATTGCCAGCTCAACAGGCTCGTCGCCGCCTGTCTGGGCGTCAACCAAAACCTTCGCGCCGTCTGAGACAAGCACACGCTCGTTCTCGTCCTTCCGGCCGTATCCCCGAGTCAATATGCAGACTTTCTCGCCGTTCTCCGCTAACAATTTCGCGACATAAGCGACAAGCGGGGTCTTTCCAGTCCCCCCGGTCGTAATGTTTCCAACTGATATGGTTTTAGCGCCGAGATCAAATGATCGGAAAATGCCGCGGTCGTACAGTGCGTTTCGGACCTGCATCACGCGCCCATACAGCCAGCCGATTGGCGCGAGGATTATCATTTCAGAGCGAGGAAATTTTTAAGAAGGTCCTTTCCGTGTTCCGTCAATATCGATTCCGGATGAAACTGAACGCCTTCGGCAGGTAATTCTTTATGCCGCATCGCCATCACAAGTCCGTCGGGCGATTCTGCGGAGATCTCAAGGCAATCGGGGATCGACGACCGTTCAACAACCAGCGAGTGGTAACGCCCGGCCGCAAAATTCTGCGGAATCCCTTCGAACAACGTTTTGCCGTCGTGTTTGATCGACACCGGTTTCCCGTGAACGGGCTCCGGCCCGCGGACGACCTTGCCGCCGAAAAACTGCCCGATCGCCTGATGTCCCAGACAAACTCCGAGGATCGGCAGCCGATTTGCAAATCGTTCGATAACGCCGAGCGAGATTCCCGCAACATCCGGCGTTCCGGGTCCGGGTGAGATCACGATCCTTTCCGGATTCAAATCGTTTTCAATTTCGTCCAGCGTCAATTCATCATTTCGAAACACTTTCATCTCCGCACCAAGCTCGCCGAGATATTGGACGAGGTTGTACGTGAAGGAATCGTAGTTGTCGATTACGAGAAGCATCTTCTTTGCTTTCTTTGCGCTCTTAGCGTCTTTGCGTGGAATAAAAGCCTGTTTCACGCAAAGCCGCAAAGGCGCAAAGATGTCTACGTCAAACTCGTACCCAGAAGCCACGAACCGCCATCGACCACGAGCGTCACGCCGTTTATGTAGCTTGCAGCGTCGGAAACCAAAAACAACGCAGCGTTTTCGACGTCTTCGATTCGGCCAAATCTGCCGGCGGGGATCTTTCGCATGGTCTTTTCTTTCAACTCGGGCATAAGCAGCCGTTTCATGCCTTCGGTATCTTCTATCGGCCCGGGAGCAATGCCGTTTACGCGAATGCCGTGAAGACCCCATTCGACCGAGAGATTTCGCGTGATCGCATCGACACCGGCCTTCGCGGCCGAGACGTGTATCTGCATCGGCGTCGCAAGGTAGTGGAGAGTCGCGGAAATGTTCAGGATCTGGCCTTTCGATTCTTTAAGGGTTTCAAACGCCGCTCGGCAGACATTAAAAGTACCCTTCGTGTCGATATCGACGACGGTCCCGAAACCGTTTGCTGAAAGCTGATCTGCCGCACAAAGAAAGTTCCCGGCCGCGCCGTTCACAACGATGTCGATCTTCCCGAACTTGTCGGCGGCCTGTTTGATGGCGTTTTCGATGCCATCGTAAAATCGAACGTCTGCCGCGATCGCCAGGCACTCGCCGCCATTTTCCTCAATGTATTGCTTTTGCGGGATCAGGTTTTCCTCTTTCCGACTGACGATCGCGAGCTTTGCGCCATGCGCCGCGAACGCCCGCGCGACGCCGCCGGTGATTCCCGTACCGCCGCCTGTGACGAACGCGACTTTGCCCTGTAGAATGTCATCAGCAAACACTTTCCCCGCCATATTCGCAAGATGTTAACACAGAAGATTTACCACAGAGACACAGACGCTCAGAGAAATGCTTTAGCCACGAATTACACGAATAACAAAAATTTTGCTCAATTGTATTCGTATAATTTGTGTAATTCGTGGCAAAAGATTCTTTTTGCTCTGTGTCTCTGCGTTTCGGCGTTAAATCTTTCCTGCGGCTCCAAACCCGCAGATCTGCGTGCGATGATGCCCGGGGACAGCCTGGTTTACCTTGAATCGAACGACCTCGGCGCGGTGATGAAAACGATCACGGACCGTCCGGCGTTTCGTGAAGCAGCCAAATCGGTTCCCGACTTTTCGGCTCTAAATGGCGTGAAGCTTGCGGTCGCTGTCACTGGTTTCGAAACGAAAGAAGAGCCAGTCACGGACGAGAGCTCAAACTTGAAATTCATCCCCCATTTCGTCGCTGCGATCGAGACTAACGCGTGGAATGTCCAGGCAAACAGCTTTACCGAAAATCAGCTCGGCGAGTTCGTCAATCATGTTTATGGCGGCGAGGTCGTGCTCGAGTCGTACACCAAAAACGACGGCCGCTTTTACGAATGGAAGACGACCGACGGCCGCAAGGCATACGCCCTGGTGCAGGGAAGCGTCATATTCTTCGCCAACGACGACTCGTCCATCGACAAATGCCTCGCCGTAAAACGCGGCGAAGCAGAAAGCATCGCAAAGAACCCAAAGATCACCGACGGCGATCGTCTGGCTTTTGGCTATGTCTCACCTGACGGCGTCGGGCAGATCGCAAGTTTGATTGGCATATACGCGGGGATGGAAGCGGGCGAAGAAACGGAAGTTAAAACCTTCATTGCGACCGTTTTGCCGGACATCCTTCGCAACTCGGTAAAAGAGATTTCGTGGGCGGCATCGCAGACAGCCAGTGATCTCGAAGACAGTTACTCGATTACTTTAAACCCCGACGTTGCAAGGGTGTTTTCTGAAACGATGCGTCCTGCCGAGCGCGCCGATCGGGAAATATTGCGTTTCATACCTTTGGTTATCGGTTCCACAACGCGTTACGACCTAAAGGAGCCGCAGACGGCTTGGCGAAGCATGGTCTTAACAGCAAGCACGCAGACCACCGCGATCAATGGCAAGCTGATCGTTGCGTTTTCCTCTAGTCTGTTTGAACCATACGGGATCGAAGATCCAGAGCTTTTTCTCTCTGCGGTCGGAACTACGCTGCAAACCGTTACCGAAGACACAGATCCTCAAAGCGCTGTCGTGATCGCAAAGGTGCGAGATGTCGAAGTGGTGAAACGTTCGATTGTAAAAGAGATTAATCTCAACAAGCCTGCCGAGAAGTTCGGCCACGCCGAACTTTGGAAATCGGACGATGACGAATTTGGGTTCGTATTGGTCAACGGCATCTCGATCATGGGCGAGCTCAGCGTAGTGCGAAAATGCATGGAAGCCGGTGCTTCGAACGAAAATGCCGCTGCGGCGCTGTTCTACAGTGAATTCCCAAAAGAAGGTATCCAAATGGCCACCTTCGCACGCGAACCCGACGCGGCAGCAAAGCTAGCTTCTGTGATATCGGAACGAAAAGACGAAGATCCGACGCGTCAAGCGCCATATTTTGCAGAAACGAATTTCAACGCGGTCGGGATGTCTCGAAAAGTGCGATCCGATTTCGGTCTGATCGGCTGGATAATCACGCAGTTTGGAAATGAGGGGTAAACACCGCCACCCCAGGTAGTACTGACAGGTTACTTTCTTTTCGCGGCCCGTTTCAGGCGGCGGACGTTGGCTTCGATCCAGCGTTCGGCGGCGTGATATTTGGGAAATCGTTGTTCGTCGGCCCTGAAAGCGGGCGTGTGGTTGTAACGCCGGCCGTTAATGGTCAATGTTGGATGTTTGACATGGAGCATTTCGTGAAACATCACGTATTCCACGATATAGCGTGGCGTTTCCGGCGTATCGAGCGATCGGCTGATCACTATCTTATTTTGCGTCGCGTCGTGATGGCCTAACACGCGATATGTTTTACGCGAAGACCAGGTTAGCAGGGGCCGTTCGATCTTATTGTTGAAATATTTGGCATTTACGTCGTCGAAAAGCTCGTCCAGGTCGTAAATATCGCCTTCTGTGAAGAGCGGCGTCTGCCGCCCGCGAGTTTTTTTTGTCCTCGCGGCACGGCGTTGAATGTCCGAGGTCCGCAAAGCGGCGTTATATGTTTCTTGATGAACGCTGGCGGCCCGTTTTCTGTAGAGTTTTGCGACCAGAATAAAAGCCAAGGCTTTCTGGCCCTCGAGCTCCATATCCACACAAACGTCCGAAATGCGTACAAATGCGCGGCCGCCGCGAATCCTGATCGTGTGATTTATGCCCGCGTAAGGGTATAATTCCACCGAAACGGGTGGAATCCGCCCCGTTTTATCGTAATGCCGGAACGCCTGTTGATAAAACCGGCGAATCGAACTGAGTTGTGGGCTTTCCTGTGTGTTTTTCACGGTTAAACGATTAAATCTTGACAGATTTACGATTTAGATGCTATTTCTTTTAATGGAAGCATACCGTTTCCCGGCGGTAATTTCCAATCTCGCCAACGCCAAAATGCCGGTTAGCGAAGCGAATATAAGGATCGAGAAAAACCCACGAAATCCCGATTCCCGCGGGCAAACCATCCTCACGGCCGTAATAAACGAACATTTTGTCACCGGCGAACCTGTCGCGTCGAAATCCATCGCAGACAGATTTGCGAATGCTTCGGGCCTTAGCTCCGCTACGATCCGAAGCGTGATGGGTGAACTCGAGGAACTTGGTCTGCTCGAGCAGCCGCACACCTCCGCGGGTCGCATCCCGACCGACAAAGGATACCGGTATTACGTTGACAATCTGTTGGGTGTCTTGAGCATCTCGAACGACGACCTTCACCGCATCGGTGATGAATTCGGCCTGAGTTCGAGCGACCTGGTCGAAGCTCCGGACCGACTGATGGAACGCACGTCGGAACTCCTTTCCGCTCTTTCAAATAACGTAGGCATCGTGGTCTCGCCCAGCCTTGCAAGCGACCGCCTGCAGCACATCGAATTCGTCAACTTGAGCGACAATCGGATCCTCGTCGTACTGGTTTCGGCCCCGAATATCGTCCACAACCGGATAATTCGGCTGAACATCAGCTTTACGAAAGAGGAACTAGAGCGCACCGCGAATTACCTCAATGCGGAATTTGTCGGCAGGAACCTTTC